>JALOTR010000423.1 GCA_025457805.1 Akkermansiaceae bacterium
GCCGGATTTCACTTCCAGAGACGATTTGCCAGATTTTGCCACCTCTTTTGAAAGGCCAGCTGCCTCAGTGTAATCACCCAGTGTGACCCAATGGCGCAAAGGAAAGGATTCGGGGCCTTCAAAATCAACGCTGGCGGGAATGGCAATGGGAAACTTTTGAGCCTGTGTCCGTCCGGTGGTGGCGCAAACGAGCGCCAATAAGAACAAGAATGATTTGAAAGGAAACGCGAGCATGGTTGGGAGGATCGGAGTCATGGGAAAACAGAGAGATCCCACTGGTCGCGCCAGCGGATTACTGGGTGCTCCCCCTCGAACTCGATGGGCAGCCAGATATATCCTGCGCGGATCGGGTCTTCTGGCTTGTTGATATCAAACATCGCGATCCAGGCATCTTTGCGACCGGCGACGGGATAGACGAAAGTGCTCTGCCCGCCGAAAGTCTTATCGGGCCCGAGCTGGTTGATGGGATTCACGCCGCGACATGGATTGGGGAGCTCCTTGTATGGGCCTGCAAGTTGATCCGCCACAAACATGCGGGCGGGGTTGGGTGCCCAACCGGAAGTACCCGATCCGAGGAGATATACTTTTCCATTCCGTCGGAAAAACGCGGGGGCCTCCGTCTTGATGGTCACGCCCTCCAGCACCTTGTATTCACCCACCGGCTTCAGCCCGTCCTCGGACAAGCGGCCGAGAATGAGCGCCTTGTCCGGCTTGCGGACCGCGATGTGATGGATCGAGCCGTCTTCGTCCTGGAAAATGGCGAAGTCTCCGGTGCCGAACTTGTCGTGATTCCCGAGGAAATAACCCTTGTATTCAAATGGTCCGAGAGGTTTGGCCGAAGTGGCAACTCCGACCCAGGCATAGTCCTTGCCGCTCTTTCCACCTTTCGATTTCGGTGGATAGAGTTTGAAGTAGAGCAGAAAGGTCTTGGTGGCTTCCTGATAGATCACTTTGGGGCGGTCGAGAATGAAGGCATCCTTCAGATCGGGGTGGGCATCCTTTTCGAAAACGGAAAGCACGAGCCCTTGATCCTGCCAGTTCATCAAATCATCGCTCACATAACAACGGACCCCGGCCTCGTTTTTCTCATCCTCGGTCTTGCCCTCGATCTTGTGCGCTCCATACCAATAGTGACGGCCCTCGAAATCCAGGAGGCAGAAACCGTGCGCATTGATGTGAACTCCGCGGCTGTCGGGCCAGGGTTGCCCGGGGCGGAACTCGGTGTGTGCGGTGGGGATCGGTTCGGCGGAGCCCGTCATGACCAAGGCGCTCACACCTAACAGTATTTGTGGAATGATGGATCGGATGGAATCGAATTTCATGGTAAACATATCAATTGAGATCCTCAAGTTTCGGACCCTTGGGTTTGATGTTCTTTTTTTCGAGCGGGGGTCGGGGACGGAGCACCTCGGCGCGCACGGAAGCCTCCGCTGCCCGATATTTCGGATGCTGATAGACGCGGATGTAATCGCAAAACACCGCGTTCGGCAACTTCGATTCATCCACCCAACGGTCGCCTTTCAAGGTGCTGGCAATGACGCTGAACCACACATTCATCTCATCGTGGGGAAATCCCGCGGAGCTGATCTCCTTGGCCAGGCGGCCATCGAAATAGAATCGGGTCGTTTCAGGTGTGAACTCGCATGCCCATACGTGGAAACCGGCCGACGTGTCCGGGGCATCCTCAATCACCCAGCGTCCGGCATTCCATGATTGGCGATTCTTCTTCTGGTGGTAGCGGGACTGGTTGATGATTCCAAAACTGAAATAGTGGGGATCGCCGCCGTCCTGTTCGCAAAAGTCCAGTTCAAGCAATGCGGGCAATCTTGATTTCTGGTCGGGGAAGTTTTTCCGCATCGCCCAGAACGCGGTGTGCCAGCCCTCGGCAGGAGGTGTTTTGAAACGCGCCTCGTAGTAACCATAGACAAACTTCTGACGGCTGATGATGCCACCAGCCGTGTAGTTCTTGCCGCGGACAGACTCCTTGCGCAGGGCAATCACCAGCTTGCCATCCTTGACGGAGACGTTCTCCTGTTGCTGGGCGCTGAGCATTTTGCTTTCGAGCCGGAAACCCCACCGCGTCGTGTCCACGGCGCTTCCATCGAATTCATCCCCGAAGACCAATTCATAGCCCGGCGGCGGCAATGGCATCACCTCCTTGGCCAGTTTCACCGGAATGTGAATCTTGCTCCGGAACTTGGGCCGTTCTCCGGTCGGGGCTTGCGATGATGACAATGATTCCGCCGAGCCTGACACCACCGCAGCTCCCAGAATTCCGGCAAGCCATTGGCAAATGCGGATTCCATTCATCTTCTGGATCGTGGTCGCTTTCATCATCCTCATTTCATTCGCTAAAAGACTGTAATCCTTGGGGGTAACATGGGCAATTCAGAGACGCCAGCCGCCGAATTCACAGTCAACCCACCCGCGAAGCGTGACGCGCGCCCTGTCGCTTGTCACCCGAACCCGGTTACACCCTTCGTGCAAAATCTTACACTTGCCGTGCATTCCAGCCGAGGGTCCATCCGGAAAACGGCTTGTCACCCGGATATGCCGGAAGGCCAGTCTCGCTGGGACAGCCGCATCTGAACGGCGAGGCACATTGCGTCCGCAGATTCCCATCGCGCCTTCGGATTCAATTCCTCCATGGTCGCTGCCGATCTCACACGAAAGAATCAATGATGCCTGCATGATTCCGGATGCTGGTCCGTTGCAAGATGCATCTTCCCAAACCATGACTTCCCGGCGGATTGTGTTGACTCGTGAAATGGTTCACTAGGAGATATCTCCATGGCCGACTTTCCCATGCTCGCGCAGAATTCGCCTTCCACGGCTTGTGAGCCATACCGCGTGCTAGTGGTGGAAGACGGCAGGAGCGTTGCCGAAGTGCTTGCGATGTTCTTCGAACTCGAGGGCATGGAGACTGCGATGGCGTTTGACGGCGTCCAGGCCGTGGCCAAAGCGGAGAGTTTCATCCCCCATCTTGTCTGCATGGACTTGCGCATGCCGAAAATGGACGGCTATGAGGCGGCACGGCGGATTCGCGCACGGTTTCAAGACGCCGTGGTGCTCGTAGCCCTTTGCGGATGGGATGATCCCGACACCAGAAAGCGCACGGCTGATGCTGGATTTGATCTCCATCTCGTCAAACCCGTTTCTCCGGATGATCTCCGCAACGTGATCCAAACTTGCCTCCATCGCAAAACCCCGCAGGCATCCGGTTCCGGACCTGCCTGAGCAAAGCCAGTCACTATCGGATTCACAATTCGAGATGAGGGCGAGACAGCCCAAAGCCAGACATCTCCATTGGAAGGCCGGAGAAAAATTTCCTCCGGCCCATTGAAGTCATGCCCCGCCTTTGCGCATCAGGAACGAGAGCAGCCAGAGGACAAGGAAGACGAAGAACAGGATCTTCGCGATCCCGGCCGCCGTGCCGGCAATGCCTCCGAAGCCAAGCACCGCGGCGATCAGGGCCACCACGAGAAATACTAAGGTCCAATGTAACATGTTTCAGTGAGGTAAAGGTTCGATTGACTCGGCGGATTCTCAGGCAACTTTCTCAAGACCATCGAGATGGGAGATATGACTGCGCACGGCAGGGAGCAGTTTGTCACTGATCATCGCCTTGCACTCCGTCATGACCTCGTCATTGCCGAGCGCGCTTTCGTAGTCGCCACGACCTGATTCCTCGCCTTTTTGAAGGGATTCGATTGCAGACCCGGGTCCGAACAAATTCGCGGCACCTTGCACGGCCTTGGCAAAGACACCCCAGCCACCGGAATCGGTCTCGGGTTCGCCACCCATCTCACGGACATTGTCCGCCAGCAGTTTGGCCGCAGTGATATGCTCGGAGCGGATTTCACGCAAGCGCTCGGCCGCAGGGCTGTCTGTGTGTTTACGGATGGCCTGCCCATAGGTTTCGATGGCGGAAAGTTCGCCGCGGAGCAAACTGTTGCAGACTTTGATGCAGGGTTCGTTGGGAGTGTTCAT
>JALOTR010000424.1 GCA_025457805.1 Akkermansiaceae bacterium
CCGGTTTCCATCGCGGCATGGGCTTCACGAAGGTTCGCGGTGGTGAGCGAATCGAAGATGCGGGTTTCGAGTTTCGGGAAATCACCCGCATCGCACCATGCGGATATTTTTGTTAGAATTTCACCCTGCACATGCATGTCCGGCGTCTGGAACTTCGCCCTCGCCGCCATGAACTCCCAGGCGATGCGCACGCACTTGGCCTTGAGCGGATCGCCGATGTGGAGTTTTTCCTTGGGCTCCACAATCAGCCCCAGCGCACCGAGCGGGGCGATGAGATCGGTGGTGGTTTCCCAATAAGCTTCCGTGTTGAAGAGATTGGCAATGAAGGGAAACTGCGAAATCCCCAAAGCCTCTGCTTGGGGTCGCAAGGGTTCGCGGTGATTGATGACATGATGGGCGCCAAGCGATCGGCACCAGGCGATGCTTTCCGGGCGGGAGGCCGTCGCCAAGACATTCAGCCCGGCCCGCACGGCCAGTGGAATGAGTGCCGATCCCACGCCGCCTGCTCCATTGATGATGAGAAGGTGTTTCCCACTGTCCGACCCATTTACATCTGCTCCCATTCGTTCGAACAACAATTCCCACGCGGTCAAACACACCAACGGCAAGGCGGCGGCTTCGGCGAAGGTCCAGGTCCGTGGCTTGAGGCCGACGATTCGTGAATCGACGGTTTGAAACTCCGCATTGCAGCCCGCCCGGGTCAGGTCGCCGGCATAGAATACTTCGTCGCCAACGGAAAATCCCTTCACCTCATCGCCCATCGTTTCGACGACACCCGCCGCATCCCAACCCAGGATGCGCGGGGATTCCAAAGCGGTTTCGCCCAGCGATTTGCGGATTTTGGTGTCCACAGGATTCACGGCCACGGCGCGGACGCGGATCAGAAGATCCATGGGTCCGGGCTTCGGAACATCCGTTTCGAAAGCCACAAGGCACTCGGGATCTGTCACAGGGAGAAATTGGCGCGCGCCGATGGCTTTCATGCACCCAATGGAACCCGAAAGCGCGATCATGGCAACAAGGGTTTCAGATCGATCCACCGACAACCCAAAGTGATGATCCAAGGCAGCGAAAACAAACTCAGCGCAGTGGTGAAAACGACGATCTGCACCGCGATAGCCGGGCGCCCGCCATAAAGCCGTGCAAGGATGATCGGAGTCATCGCCGCCGGCATGGCGGCCTGCACCACGATGACTTGTTTCAACTCGGTGGCGATGGGTAGAAATTTCGCAGCGGATAGAAAAATCAGCGGAGCGAGGGCCAATCGAACCACCGACGCACCGAGCACAATGCGCAGGTTGGGTTTTTCCGTCGCCACCAGATCCATGATGGTGCAGCCGGTGATTACAATGCCGAGTGGAAATGCCCCCACGCCGATCATCGACATCGCTTTGCGCGGAGCGCCGGTGATCGAGTCATCCCAACCGAGCCCGACGAGCACCAGCCCGATCGCCACTGCCACGACCGGGCCGTTGACGAGCTTCTGCCAACGGATGCCGCGTTCGCCGCTCATGATCATCACACCGACTGACCACATCGCGAGTTCCACGCCGATGTTATGGACGAACAACATGGCCAGCGCCCCGGTGCTCCAAAGGATTTCCACTACCGGAGCTGCGGTGAAACCAAAGTTCTGTGTGCCTGCGGCCAGCGCGAAGGTGCGCATGCCCGTGCCTTTTTCCAGGCCGATGATTTTCCCTACCATGAGCCCCACCGCGATGCCGGCGAGGATCAGACCGAAGCCGAGACCCATCGCGCTGAAAACCACCGTGCCGCTCTTGAGCACGTCACTGCCGAGGATCTTGTCGAGCATGTAGCAGGGCAGCATGACGGTATAAACCGCCCGCATGATTCCCTCGTCGTGCTCCTTCCGCACGATCTTCAACCATCGCAGCACCGCACCCGCCACGATGAGGAGATAAACAGGCAGCACCGAGGCGATGACATCACCGGGAGAAATCACTGGGCAAGACTCCCGGCATGCCCCCGTGCCTGCAAGCGCATAATCCCTCCCGCGACAATCCACGTGACGGCCGTCACAAGAATTGTCGCGACTTTGAAATCCCAATCCGGGACTGGACTGCGGCGGATTTGTTGGCAGTTTCCCGTCATGGAACTCGCCGAAGTCACTTGCCCGACCTGTTTTGAAGTCTTTGAGGTGGCCGTGCCGCATCCGGATGAGATGCCGGCGGAGGTGGACTACGATTGCGAAGTTTGTTGCCGGCCGATGGTGATCGTTTTCACCGAAGACGATGTCTATGCCCGCGGTCTCGCGGATTGAGACTCAGTGGATGTCGGGCTGGGTGATACCGGCTTTGACGCGCTCGATGAATGGGGCATCTGCCTTTTGCAAAAGCATCCATTGCGCGGCGGCTTCGGGTTCGTTTACAAACCAGGATCGCAGCAAGGTTTCCACGGCGGGTTCGTTCCATGGATCGGGAAAAACATGGAGCACCGCATCGGCGATGATCGTGCGGTCGCTCTCTCCAGCGGAAATTGCCGCCTGCCTTGCAAGTTCATCGCGGATGCCGGGATCGGATTCCTGATTCATCCATTCCAAAGCACCTTCCACATCCATCTTGGTCCATGCACCCATCACCACTTTTTTCTGCACGGGCAGCTCAGACTCTGGCAAACGATTGCTTTGAAACCAAGCCGCCGCCGCTGATGGATCATCGATGGCCCACACCTTGAAAACCTCGCTGCGCGCCTGGGAGGCGAGGGGATTTTCATGAAACCTCGACAACCAATCCAAGGCATCCTCCGGCGCTCCGGATGCCCATGTTGTAATGGCCTTTTTCAACCATTCATCGCGAACAGGCCCCGGATCCTCTGCGCGGATCGATTCAAGGCAGGCAGGCCCCACTTCGGCAAACCATCGGGCGCTGAGATCGGCGATAATATCCCCGGACAGTTCTGTTTTTTCTGTTAGATAGCGGAGGGCTTTTGCCGCGTGATCCGATTCACTGTCATCATTTTCAATTTCCGGATTGCTCCGTGCGACAGGGGAAAGTGACCGCGGGTTTGAGGTCGTTGACTCATCCGGCAACCTGTCATGATCCGATCCATGGATGGCGAACCATGTCACCGAAACCGCCGCAGGAAGAAGCAGCAGCGCAAGCCAAATGCGGCTTACTTGTAAGTGAAGACTCCCCATGTCGTCCTGCCGCCACTGGGTTTCACTTCCACGCTCTTATATGTTCCGGAGGTTCTCGTATGGAAATAGAGGAAAAGCGTGGTGTTCCATGGCACACTGAGGCCGGCGGCTTTGGCATAATTGAGTGTAAGCCTTCCCACCCTCACCCGTTTGTCATAATAGGAGCCCGGCTTGACCGAATAGCCGCGGGCCGCGACATCGGTTTCATCCGCCACGGTGACGTTGGCCTTGCTTTGATTGGTCGTGAGAATGTTGGTGCGGGTCTGGAAATCGAGGGCAAAAGCGCTGAATTCCTGAGTGGCTTTCATGGTGAGATTGAGACGTTTGCCGTTGATGATCTTCGTGGGTGGAGCGATGACAGGAAGGTTGGGAAGCGTCCACTTCTCGCCAGTCACGAAGTTTCCATCTTCCAGCAGCTTCTGGCCGGTGCCACGGTAATCCCGCGTGGCCCAGCCATTGCCGGTGTATTCCATGACCGTGATGGTGAAATGATAGCTTCCACTCAGGGCAGGGAGATTGGCTGGAGCCTTGGCGGTAAAGGCATTGATCTGCTGGAGGGAGCCGAGCTGCTGGAGTGTATATTCCGAAATCAGATATCCGGGCGCGGGGAATAAATTCGGTGTGGCCCAGAGAACGAGCTTGAGGGTTCCGGAAAGCAGACCGTCCGTGCTGAGATTCTGGATGGAGCCGTTGATCTTGAAGGTGCAGTCGCCGTTTTCCAGCTTCCAGGTCGGGCTGCCGGAAAACTTGATGTTGGCCGCTTGGAGTTGGGCAGCCAGCAACAGTGCCACAAACGTGAAAATGAGCTTTCTCATGCCGTCCGAATGATCTGC
>JALOTR010000425.1 GCA_025457805.1 Akkermansiaceae bacterium
GTTTCTCCAGATCATGCCCGGCGGAGGTGGCAGTGTGCAGCAGAGTTGTGAAACCTGCCGCAGTGCAAAGACCAGCAGGATCGCGAGAAAAGGCCGGAATGTGGGACCAAACAAAGCGAGGGCAATCATCGAAATGCCCAAGACATCGATGCAAAAGGAACTCCCGATTAGCAAGCGATCCGCGGCTTTCGGGTTCATTACAAGGGATCGATGAATCCCGCGCGTCCAGCGGTGCACCATGTCGCCGATGCCCTTGGTTCCACCCGCCAGTGCGGCGATCCAGCGTTGGGTTGCAAACCAGATTCCGAGTGCCACGGCGACCACCGCCAGTTTGGTCATTGCTTCGATCATGAGGGTGTTTTGCGATAGGATTTCGATTCTTCCATCATGCCTCCCAGTCGTTTCCGGATTTCCGCAGTGGCGTCATCTGTTTCCCGATTTCCACCGCTGGGTGCCGTCACTTCCACGGGATCGCCCACGAGGATGACCGCCCGCATCGGCAGGTGCGGTCGGGCACGGTCGGTGAGGTCCTCTTCAAAGCGTTCGATGGTTTCCAGAATGCGCTCGGGTGTCGGTTCATCGAAGTAGCCGCATGGATAACAATGAAGTTGTTGGATCAGATAGATGATTGCCAGATCGCGCCAACGTTCGTCCTTTTGGGCGTCGCTCAGATTTCCCGCCACCATGTCCGGCAGGATGGCACTGCGGAGACGCTTGGCGCGTGCCATCACATCGCCATCGTGGCGACCCTTGGTCCAGCGTTGTTCGAGTGGGATCAGCAAGTGATCAAGCAAACGTTGCAGACGTTCCGCAAAAGTGCCGCTGCCCGCTTGCGCTTCATGCTCCTTTTCCTTGAGCGTCAGGAGCGCATCGCCGATGCGTGAGATGCGTTCTGTCAGGGTGAGCTGCGATTGAGGCTGCCAGGAAAGCCGATGTTCGATTTCCTCCAACACGGGCCGCGCTGTTTTTTCCAGATCGCCTTCGAAGAAATAACGGATGAAAACCGGATGGATCATCACCTTGCCATCGCTGCGTTGTTTGGCCGCAGCCCTTGCCATGAACGCAGGCCCTTCCATGAAATGCACGAGCCGGTCATTCGAGCGCGTGATGATTCCTTCGGGGAAAACCACCAGAGGGTGCTTTCCGCGAGTGAGGATTTTCACCGCGCATTTCAGCGACTCGCGGTCCATGCCTTCCCGATAGATGCTGAAGCCTCCCACTCGTGGCAATAGGAAGCGATGCAGCCAACCGATCATGAAGACATGCCAGCTTGCAATCACATGAAACGGAGTGCGTACTGCGGCGGCGAGTGAATCGAGCACCATGGGATCGCAGGGGCGGCAATGGTTGGCCACGATCATCACACTGTGACCGGCCTGGATCGAGTCGCGGAGTTTCTCCGCGCCGATGCATTCGATGCGGGTGATGCCATAACTCTTCCGCAACATGCGGGGAAGCAGCATGCGGAGCAGTCCATGCCACACGCGGCTGAAGCGCGGCGGGATGAAGACGTAGGGTTGATCGATGACGACGCGTTGCACGGCGGAATCAATGCTCGGGCTCCTGTTTTCCACCCACCATCCAGCGGCCGATCATTTCCGGCACGGCGCGCGGACGTGACCATGCCACAAACACACCGGACAGGCCGGCCACCGCGCCGCAGACCCAGAAGATCTGGCCGTAGCCGAGGCCCGCAGGGCCGGAGAGCAGGCCTTGGGTCACCGCGGCGGCGGCGATGCCCACCCATGACAACCAACTCGCCGCACCTTGGACTGCACCTTTTGTTTGCGGGGATGGCCGGTGCTGGAGCACGGACACCACCGGCACGATGAACAAGCCTCCACCCAGACCTAACAAAAACAATCCGCCGGTAAACAGATCCTTCGAGATATGCGGCCAACCGAGCAAGATGCCCGCCGCCGCCATCAGCACCGCTCCGGTGGGAACCAAGCCATACTCGATTCGTCCGCGTGAAAGCCGACCGGCAAGCATGCTGCCCGCGCCGATGCCCAGACTCAGGGACGCTTGCAACCATGCTTGCTCGGTGGGTTTGAGGTGGAAAACCTTCTGTGCGTAGAGTGCCAGATTGATCTGCACCAGCGTGGCCACGAAAAAGAATGCGGTGTTTCCCCAATTGGCGCGCCAGAGGTCGAGGTCGGATTTCATCACCCGCAATTGGCCGAGAATCTCGCCGGGAATGTTGACGTTGAATTTTCTAACAGGATCGGCGGCGGGCACTCGGGCAATGCCGCGGCTTGCGATGAAACCCGCGCCCGCCAGCACGGCGAGCATCAAGCCAGAGATGCCCTCGCGCCCCGCCATCGACTCCGCGAGCCAACCGCCTGCGAATGTACCGAGGATGATGCCGATGAAGGTGAGCAACTCTAACAGGCCATTTCCCGCAGAGAGCTTGGACACCGGCAGCACCTCTGGCATGATGCCGTACTTCGCCGGGGCAAAGATCGTGCTGTGGACTCCCATCAGGCAGATCGCGGCGAGTTGCAGCGCCTGACTTTCTTTCCAGAGCGCGTAAGCGGCGAACATCATGATGAGAATTTCCGCGAGCTTTACCGAAATCATCACTGATCGCTTGCTGAAGCGATCCGCCATCCAACCGCCCATGGTGGAAAACAACAGGAAGGGAATCGCAAACAACAAGGATGCATGGGACGCGAAGCTGTCCTTTGCCGCATCGCCCAGTGTGGTGGATGCCAGCACCGGGAAGATCACCAGCCAGCGCAAGGCGTTGTCGGAGAATGCTCCCTGGAACTGCGTGAACATCAGGCTCCGGAAACCGCGGGGCCAAGGGGTGGATGGTTCGTTGGACATGGAATCAGGAAAGTGTTTTGTTAGATGGCATCGGGCAAAGCCTGCGGAGCGCGAAATGCGTGGGAAGGAAGACCAATCCGATGAGCGCGGAGATCCACACGATCAAGTAAGCACCGGCAGGCAGCCATTCCTGGGGCTTCGCGTCGTCCATGCCGAACACATAGTTGATATTTCTTGGCAGCTTGGGATCTGCAAGCTCCGCGCCGGCGGGAGGGAGCAGGAAGAATGCGATGAGGCAGAGCACGATGCAGGTCGCAGTCCATCCCGCCAAGGCGCGACGGTCATAACCGAGCCGCTTGACCAGATAGAACAATAGGAAAGGCAGCCATCCATGAAACAGCGAGAGGCCCCGCAGAAACAGCGAGCGGTTTTGATCGAACATGTAAGACGTCATGCCGGTGAGCCGGCCGCCGCCGAGTTCGAACAGAAAATCAAGACACCAAAGGGCTTGCGGAATCAGGATGCCGACGGCGGCCAGCGAAACCAGCAGCGGGTTTTCCTTCCAGATGCCCACCAGCGTCAGCAGCAGGGCGACATCGCAGAAGTAGAGGAAATTCGTGGGGCCATACTGGTGCCAGTAAACCGGGATGAGCACCGCCATGAATGCGGTGTAAGCGATCTTGAGCCAGAGCGGGATGCGGGATGGGGAGGGGTTCATGGGAGCTGGGAAATTTCAGCCTCCTTCTAACATGCGGGTTGAGAACGCGTGAATGGATAGTTTCCATGCAAACATTGATCCGCTCCATGATGCCACCGCCCGAGAAGGCGGACTCAAGGTGCCTTGCGAGTCACTCCTTCCCAAGAGTGGACCACACGGCATGTGCTACCGCAAGATCGCCGAGTGCGGCTCCTACCGATTTGAAGAGTGTGATTTCTTCGGCAGTCGTCCGTCCCGCGACCCTTCCCGCGCAAAGGTCCGCAAGCTCGCCCTGGATGTCCTCGCGCTTGAAAACCCCTTCCTCGATGGGGATGAGAATTTCGCCCGCTTCCTTCATGCAGTTGATATAAGTATCCACATAGACCTTCGAGTGGGTGACCATGGCGGTATCGCACTCGCGGTGATCGGCATGATGGTTGCCAAGAAGGTCCACGTAAGTTCCTGGCCGGATCCATGCGCCTTCCACAAGGATGTCCGGCGAGCCGGTGGCGCAGACG
>JALOTR010000426.1 GCA_025457805.1 Akkermansiaceae bacterium
AAGCAGTAATTTCACGTCGCGAACTTGGGGCGGTTGTCCTCAATGGGCGGTTTCTCAGAGGTTGCAGTTTCAGTGAGAAAGGTGGGTGCCTTGATCTTGCCGACCTTTGGCTGTGGCTTGGGAGGCTCGCGCTGCTCTTCCACACCGAGCGCTGAAATCTTGGTGAATGCCGCAGGTTCCACCCGGCGGACACGGCCCTTAAGCGGACTCTCCCCGCCCCATTGTTCGATTTCCACCGCATCGCCCGCCTCGATGGCCACGGCGTCACGGGAGAGAATTTCTGCCTCGATCTCGATGTCCGTGGGATCGCCGATCTCCAGAATCTGCATGCCGGGAGCGACGATGGTTTCGCTTTCCTGCATCACGCCCAGCACCACCCCGGAAACGGGCGACTTCACTTCCACGAGATTTCCCTGCGTGTTGGGGTCCGGCCGGGCGAGAACCGCGCGGGCTTGGGCGAGTTCGTAATCGTTGACTTGCAGCGCGAATTCCATCGCCCGGACCTCGGCCGCCTTGACTGACGCTTCGGCCTCGATGCGGTCCCGATCCGAATCCGAAACCGTGCCATCTTTTTTGACCGAACGAATCCGGCCGCGGTCAGCTTCGGCAAGTTTCAGCGCGACGGCGGCGGCTTCGAGCGAGGCCTCCGTGCGCTTGCGGGACGCCTCGTGCATCGCCACCACGGCTTCAGCCTGGGTCCGCGCCCGGGGATCGAGCAGCGGCGGGGCGACGGGTTCGATGAAGGTGATCGGAGTTTTCCCTGCTTCCACCGCATCACCCGGCTTGAGCGGCACGCGGCGCATCTTTCCGGCCACCGGCGCGGCCACGATGTAGCGGTTCCGCACCCGGGTCTTGCCCTCCTCCGAAACGCGCACCGTCAGAGGCCCGCGAGCGACCACCCCGGTTTCCACCACAATCGGCTTCGGCCAGAGCCCCCAGCCGATCAGCGCCAGCAGCAACATCCCAAACACCCACGGCACCGAACGCCGGAGCAAATGCCTTCCAGATGGGTCTCTGCGGGATGCCCAAGGCGCTTCGCCAAGGCTTTCAGTAGGTTCGTTGGCCATTCAAATTCAGCTCGCGCCGCACTCTGGACCACCCCGCCCCACCTTGCAAGCCGACACCCCCAGTCCCCGGAAATCCAGCCCACCCCCCTACCCGCACAAACAAAAACTGATTTTTTCTGTCTCTTGCAATCGCTTGCCCGGCACTGGCGATTCCAGCCGGCCCGCTCTGAGAAAGTTCCGGAATTTGCGGAAGCACGGCGGGCGAAGGTGCGTATCTGAATGCTTGGACCCGCCGCCCCGGCAGCTCTGGCTTTGATCGCCCTGGCGTGAGACCCAAACCCAACCCTCATGAAAAGCCCCCAAGCCCTCACTCTCACACCCGCGAAATGAACCGATTCATCCAAAGCGCACGCCTCGCCGGTTGGATGCTGGCAGCAGGAATTCTTCCATTGCAGGCCGCCGCTCCCAATGGGGGTCTGAAAAATCCGGACTTCACCAAGGGCGAAACGATCCCCGAAGGAGCAAAGCACGATTGGACTCTGGGTGCCACGGGTGCCCGGGGCTGGATTTACAGCGACAAGCTGGTCACCACGGATGCGCGGCAAATCGCAGTCACCCAGGTCGATCCCGGTTCACCCTCGGATAGAATGCTTGTCGTCGGTGATGTCATCCTCGGCGTGGGTGGCAGGATGTTTTCCCATGATCCACGCACGGAGATGGGCAAGGCCCTCACGCTTGCCGAATCGGAAAAAGGTGGCGGCAAGCTCCCGCTGACGCGCTGGCGTGATGGCAAGACGGAAGAAATTGTGATCCAGCTTCCGGTTCTTGGCACTTACTCGGCCACCGCGCCCTATGATTGTGCAAAATCGAAGCGGATCCTTGAGCAAGGCTGTGAGGCGATCGCCAAACGCATCGCCGATCCATCCCATAACAGACAGGACCCGATCACCCGCTCCCTCAATGCGCTTGCCCTTTTGGCAAGTGGAAATTCCGATTATCTCCCCCAGATCCAGAAAGAGGCGCAATGGGCTGCGGCATACTCGGAGGATTCGATGCAGACCTGGTATTATGGATATGTCATGTTGTTTCTATCAGAATATGTGATGGCCACCGCTGACTCGTCCGTCATGCCTGGTTTGAAACGCCTCGCTCTGGAAGCCGCCCGCGGGCAGAGTGCGGTGGGTTCATGGGGCCACAAGTTCGCATTGCCGGATGGTCGGCTTGGCGGTTATGGCATGATGAATTCGCCGGGCCTGCCGCTTACCATCTCCATGGTGATGGCTCGCGCGGCGGGCGTGAAGGATCCCGACCTTGATCGTGCCATCGAACTGAGTGCGCGTTTGATGCGCTTCTATATTGGCAAAGGAGCCATTCCTTATGGTGATCATGATCCATGGATCGAAAACCACGATGACAATGGCAAATGCGGAATGGCTGCTGTTTTGTTCAATCTGCTCGGTGAAAAGGATGGTGCGGAATTCTTCGCTCGCATGAGTCTTGCCTGCCACGGTCCGGAACGCGATACCGGGCACACCGGAAATTTTTTCAACATGCTCTGGGCGATGCCTGGCGTGGCGCAGTCCGGTCCTCAAGCCACCGGTGCGTGGATGAACGAGTTTGGTGCATGGTATTTCGACTTGGCCCGGCGCTGGGATGGAAGTTTTACCCATCAAGGTCCGCCCGACAAAGATCACGACAGCTATCGCGGCTGGGATGCCACTGGGGCATATCTCCTGGCCTATGCCATGCCGCTCAAGAAACTCTATCTCACCGGCAAGCGGCCACCAGTGATTCCTCAACTGGATCATTCGTCCGCCGAGTCCCTCATCCGGGATGGTCGTGGCTGGAGCAACAATGACCGCCACAGCGCTTATGATAAATTGGGTGGCGATTCATTGTTGGAGTGCCTTGAGAGTTGGTCGCCGGTCGTCCGCGAGCGTGCGGCCATGGCGCTGGCCCGCCGCAAGGTTGTTGCCATCCCTCCATTGATTCAACTGCTGGAATCTCCCGGGCTCACTTCCCGCCTCGGCGCATGTCAGGCACTTGCCGCCCTGCGCGGACGCGCCGCGCCTGCCGTCGAGCCCTTGCGGAAAGCCCTTCAAGCCGATGATCTCTGGTTGCGCGTCAAGGCAGCGGAGGCCCTCGCCAGCATCGGCGCTCCGGCAAACGCTGCGGTCCCGGATTTGCTTCGATTGCTCGCCCAAGGCGCTAGCAAGACCGATCCGCGCGGGATGCAGCAGCGCTATCTGACTTATGCCCTTTTCCAGCGGCGAGATGGAATGCTGGGTCGCTCGCTTGAAGGCATCGACCGTGAGGCGCTTTATCTCGCAGTGAGAGAAGGACTCAAAAACCAGGACGGCCGCGCGCGGGGTTGCATCAGCTCGATCTATCAGAATCTCTCGCTCGAGGAAATCAAACCCCTGCTCCCCGCCATCCTCAAGGCCATTGAAGAACCAGCACCCAGTGGCGAGATGTTTGCCGATGAAGTCCGCGTGGAAGGGCTGCGCGTGCTTGCCAAACACCGGATCAAGGAAGGGCTCGCGGCCTGTGTGAAATACACCCGCAATCAGAACCCATGGAACAGCCAGGAGCGGACTCCCGAGTTGATGAAGATCGTGCTCGGCTATGGCACCCACGCCAAGGCGTTCGTACCGGAGCTCACCCAAATCGGCATTTACTTCGACAAGGACGAAAAGGACTTTCCGAGAAAGCTGATGACCATGAAAGCCAACTGCATCCGCGAAACCATCCGCACCATCGAGGCCTCTACGGACACCCCGCCATTGATCCAAATCGCTACCCGTTAGGCCACCCCTCCAACCCGCCACCTTTTATGTTAAAACTCCTCACCACCTATCTCGCCACAGCCCTTGCCGCAATCGGTCTTCTGGATGCAAAACCCCTCAAGGTTTTCATTCTAGCCGGGCAGTCGAATATGGAGGGACATGCACGGATCGAGACCTTCGATTACATCGGC
>JALOTR010000427.1 GCA_025457805.1 Akkermansiaceae bacterium
CGATACCCACTGATGTAAACCTGATTGGAATACCCTCCACCCCTTCCATAGGAACGGGCTTCAGAGGAGGCGATGCTGCCGAGAAACGCGGCGGCGATGGCAAGAATGCGGATGGATGATTTCATGGCTTGCAGGATATGGGGGTTGCGCAAGCTTCGACGGCACATCGCATGTTGTATTCAAAACCCCTGGGAAAAAATTTCATCCTCATCCTATAACTCCTTCGCCAGTTCCCGGATCAGCTTGGGCCCTTGAAAAATGAAGGATGTGTAAACCTGCACCAGCGATGCACCCGCCCTGAGTTTTTCCCGCGCATCTTCCACCGAGGAAATCCCACCCACTCCGATGATGGGAATTTTCCCGCCGAGACAACTCGAGAACTGCCAAAGCACATGATTGCTTTTTTCAAACACCGGCCTGCCGGATAGCCCGCCTGCCTCTCCTGCCCGCGGATGACCCGCAACCGCCTCGCGATCGAGCGTCGTATTGGTGGCGATCAAACCATCCAAACCGCCATCGAGAAACACCTGCGAAAGATCGCGCACCTGCATCTCCTCCAAGTCCGGAGCCACTTTGAAAAGTAGTGGCACGTGCCGGCCATGTTCCGCAGCGAGTTTGGTTTGTTCCTTTTTCAAGGTTTCCAACAAGCGTGCGCTTGCCTCGGCTCCTTGCAGATCGCGCAGACCGGGCGTGTTGGGCGATGACAGGTTCACCGCGATGTATCCCGCCACCGGATAGGCCTTGCGCAGGCATTCCACATAATCATCCGCCGCGTTCTCATTCGGCGTGTCCTTGTTCTTTCCGATATTGAATCCCACCACGCCGTCAAAGTGCTTGGACGACCTCACGTTTTCCACTCCCACATCGATCCCCGGATTGTTGAAACCCATCCGGTTGATGATCGCTTCATGAGGCACCAGCCGGAACAGTCGCGGCTTCGGATTCCCCGCCTGCGGACGCGGCGTGATCGTGCCGATCTCCACACAGCCGAAGCCCAGCCGGCCCAGCGCGTCGATCGTGTTGCCCTCCTTGTCCAGACCAGCCGCGAGACCCACCCGGTTGGGAAACTTCAGCCCCATCACCTCCACGGGAGAAATCCACTCGTCGCTCGGAGAAATCAGCCCCAATAGCCCGGTTTTCTCCGCCGCCCTCAGGCCGGACATGCTCACATGATGCGCCGTCTCAGCGTCCATCCGGAACAACCCGGCCCGCAAAATCGGATAAAGTTCGTCAAACACGCACAGAAACTGATCCCGAGAGCGCTGTATTGTCGAATCTGGTATTTAGGAAAACGAAGGAAATCGGGAAAACCGTGAATTTTGCAATGTCCCTGCACGTTTCCACTGCGTCATTTTGTCCCGAAAGCGGGCATTTCAGGCTCCTTTTCCCATTTTGACACAGGCGCCCTGAAAATCGACCACTGATAATCAACGACTAAGGAATACGGCACCAAGGGCACAGCGACTGCTGAAAGATAACTGTTACCTTTCGCCACAGCCATTGTGAATCTTTTGTATTTACATGGAGCCTACAATGAAGTTATTTTCAGAAATGATTTAAGAATAAATAAGCCTCAGCGGCGTTAAACCAGTAACCCAACACGACCATGTCATACGAATCAGAAGGCAGCTTGAAACTTTACCTGCGTGAGATCTCCAAAACTCCTCTCCTCACAGCGGAAGAGGAAGTCGCGCTCTCGGAACGCATCAAAAACGGCGATCCCGAAGCAAGGTCCCACATGATCCGCGCAAACCTGCGTCTGGTCGTGAAAATCGCTCAGGACTACGCAAACTACGGAATGCCCGTCACCGACCTCATTTCGGAAGGTAACATCGGCCTCATGAAGGCGGTGGAGCGCTTCGATCCTGAAAAAGGCGGCAAGCTTTCCACCTATGCCGCCTGGTGGATCAAGCAGTCCATCAAGCGCGCCCTGGCCAACCAGTCCAAGACCATCCGCCTCCCCGTCCACATGGTGGACAAGATCGCCAAGATGCGCCGCATCGCCGCGATGCTCACCGAGGTGATGGGCCGCGAGCCAACCGATGAGGAACTCGCCGATGAAATCGGTGTGCCGCGCCGCAAGCTCGCCCTGCTCCGCCAGGCTTCCCACCGCCCGACCTCGCTCGACGCGCCCATCAACGAAGGAGAAGCCACGGAATACGGCGAAGTCATCAGCGACGAACGCGCGGTCAATCCGCTCGACATGCTCTCGGACAAGAACCTCCACGGCGAACTCGATGGTTTGCTCTCCGTTCTCGACGAACGTGAGCGTCGCATCATCGACGAACGCTTCGGTCTCGGCGGCCGCAAGGCGCTGACCCTGGAGGAAGTCGGCCGCGAATTCGGGGTCACCCGCGAGCGCATCCGGCAACTTCAGAACTCGGCCCTCACCAAGATGCGCCGCGCCCTCCGCAAAAAAGAGAAGCCCCTTCCCAAACCCGTCGGTGGCGCCCTCGCGGAGGTCTGATTTCCGGGAAGTTTCCCTAGTGTGTTTCAGTTTCCGGTGTCCAACCGCGGCGGTGTCCCCGCCGCGGTTGTTTCGTCTGATGCCCGCTTTCCTACCTTTGAAATCCACCTGCGGATTGGATCCCGACAGATCATTTCGAAAAATTCCAATTATCCGCTTGCATCGCATCCCCCATGCTCCTATTCGTCCCGCCCCGCCTGCCGGAGGATCAACGCGAGGATAGCTCAGTTGGTAGAGCAGTTGGCTTTTAACCAATTGGTCCTGGGTTCGAGTCCCAGTCCTCGTACTTCTCCGGATTTTTGTTTTTCAGGCTTCTCCTTTTCCCAAATGGGCAAGGACATCCCCAGCAAACGCCTGTGTACGATCCAGACCAAACTGGAACCAAGGGCCATCATAAAGCAAACTGGTCCCGTTCATGAATACCTACCTCCTCGGAGACCATCACACGAACTATGACCAACTCCTGCAAGCCTTGCTCCGCAATGGGTGGAGGGACGCACGAATCATTCACGTGGGCGACGGCGAGGAGGGATACCCGGGAAAGTGGGACGACGAGACGGCGCAGCGTCTGGACAAGGGCTTCTCTGCCCTTGGAATCGAATACCTGAGCATCCGCGGCAACCATTCCAACCCCCACGTGTTCGACGGGTCCATCCTGTTGCCGAACTTCAAATTGCTGCCTGATTACAGCCGTCTGGAAATCAATGGGGAATCGTGGCTGTTTGTGGGCGGAGCCGTAAGCATCAACCGCATCGAGCGGGAATTGGGAAAAACCTGGTGGGTGGAGGAAGACATGGTCTTGCGCGAGGATCTGGCGCACCCTGCGGATGTGCTTGTCACCCACGCCGGCCCTTCCTGGCTATGCCCTCCTACCAACCTCATGGTCGAGGCTTTCATT
The DNA here is from genome assembly GCA_025457805.1 of Akkermansiaceae bacterium. Classification (GTDB taxonomy): domain Bacteria; phylum Verrucomicrobiota; class Verrucomicrobiia; order Verrucomicrobiales; family Akkermansiaceae; genus Luteolibacter. The sequence continues at coordinate 3,366 of JALOTR010000427.1, forward strand.
CGCAGTGAGGAAGCCATCGGCTGCAACTCACTTCGCCAGGAACTGGCAGATGAACAAGTCCGGCATGACCGTTTGTTTGATTTGGTGAAACCACGCCATTGGTATTTCGGTCACTACCATCACCGGGCCGACCATCAGCACGAGGGATGCACCATCAAACAGCTTGGGCTGGCAGATGTGGTCATGCATGTCCCGGACGAAATCCATCGTCGGGCGGAGGGCTGATTCGTATGACAAAGGGACTATGACAAAGGGACGGGCCTTTTATTGTATGACAAAGGGACGGGCCTTTTATTGGATTGTCGTATTATGACAAAGGGACGGGCCTTTTATTGGATTGTCGTATTGCGTGAGTGAGCGGGCTGTTGACGCCATGGTTTTCCTTTGTCGCGGATGGGATGTCTGGCCCGCGAGTGGTGGGTGAGTGTAGGGCGAAATCTTGGTTGGGCTCGGAGTGGCTCTTGGCGCCGCGAAGGCTAGCGCCGATTGTGCCAGAATGCGCTATTGTCTTGTCGATGTTCTCTCTGCATCGACATCCGGAGATTAAGCGATCCCCTTCCGCAGATCTCTCAAGCTCCACAAGGCGTGACTCGCCGGCGCGGCTTCTCCTTTG
>JALOTR010000428.1 GCA_025457805.1 Akkermansiaceae bacterium
GGGTGTGGTCCGGCAGCAGTGGGCGAAATTGAGAAACAGACTCTCGGCCTTGAAATCCCGCGCGTAGTCGTTCCAGTCCGGTGCGACCACTCCGGCGCCGTCGGCATCCACCGCACGCGTCATGCCGATCATCAGCGAACGCGAGGTCCACTTGGTGAAATGGTTCGGCCGGATGGGATCCTCGGGTCGCGGGTAATTCCAGCGTTTTCCGGGAGGTGTTTCCGTCATGTGCACGGCGATGTCGGGGTTTTTTCCGAGGATGAGGAAATGCCAGCCCGGCCTCTGGATGATGCAATCGAGCGGCACGTCGATCCATTGGGACGAGCCTGTGGGTATTTCTAGCATACCTTCTGTTAGCAAATCCTCGGGGAAGGTGGATTGGTTGGCCGGCCCCTGATGGAAACGATAGTGCAATTGCGTGGCACACGCGGCATCAACTAACAGCGAAATGATATCAAGTCGTTCGCTGGTCACCGGAACTTGCAGCATGCGTCCGTCGCGCAATGGATCGACACCCCAGCTTTCCATCGGGTCACTCTCCGAAAAGACGCTCGAAGCGCTGACGGTGGCCTCGGGTGCGATGTCACCATCCACCACCGCTTCAAGCGCGTGGATGTGATGGTCTGCTAGAAACAGGTCGCGCTGGATGTCACGCACGGCCTTGCCGGTGACGAGCAAACCGGGATCGCGCTGCAATCGCGCGGCGTGGCTTGCCGCCATGCCTGCGGCTTCTCCGAGTTGAGCGCAAGTGAGCATCACCCGCGTCGAGGACAGCGCGTAGTGGGTGGCGCTGATGTTGCGCCCGGCGAAAAACAGGTTGCGGATGTTTTTCGAGTAGAGCGAGCGCAGCGGGACGTTGTGAGGTCCGCGCAGATATTGGTGGGTGCTGGGGTTGACCTTGTCGTGAAATCCGTGCGGCGGGTGATGGTCGAAGCCCCAGCCACCGTAGGCCAGCGCATCTTCGAAAATCGCCTGCTCGTCGATTTCATTCATTGTTAGAATGTGATCGCCCTCAAAGCGGCGTGACTCGCGTTTTCCCGGAACCGCACCCAGCCAGTCGAGTTCGTAAGTCTCAAGCCTTCCTGCGAGGGAAGAGCGGTTTTTGAGAAAATCCCAAACCGCGAGGGTGATCCGTTGCACTTCCTCCTTGATCTTCGTCGTGTCGTGCACGGTATCAAGCGCGCCGCCCCACTCGAGCCACCAGAACCCGCCGGTGTCGGGGAAAAAGTGTTCGCAAACCGGCCGATAGGGGCCGAAGTCGTCCAGGTTCAGTTCCAGGTTCACCCACTTCGGCCGGGTGAATGGCATCGGGCGGCCAGCGTCGCGCGCGTGCAGGTGCAGGCTCATGCCCATCGTGTCGCCGGTCGGCTCGTCGGGGCACATCGGCTCGTCAAACTCCGCGCGCGCTTCGACGCCCATGCGGAACGTCGCACCGGAAAGCGAGCCCACCACGCCATCGCCCGAGCAGTCGGCGAAATAGCGGGCCTCGAAGACATGCCAGGTTTCCTCCATCGAGCAGTAGGATTTCACGCTTTCGACCCGCTCCTTGCCGTCATTCATCGCCACCTCGCAGACCGCGTGGTTCAGGAACAAATCGAGATCCGGTTCATTGCGCACCAGGTTTTCCAATTCCAGGTTCCAGCCTTCCGGGCACCACGTCGGGTTGTGGTGCAGGTTGTTAAGAAAGAGTTCCTCGATCAGCCCGGTCTCGCGGGAATAGGCGAAGTTGCATTGCGTCGCCCCGACCGGTGGCACGCGGATCTCGATGCTGGCATTTCCGCCCAACACCGGGCGGTCGTGCACGAGGGCGGTGCGGACTCCCTGGCGCGCCGCGGTGACTGCGGCGCAGAGCCCGGCCAAGCCGCCGCCGACGACGACCAGTTCATAGGTGTGGTGCATGGTTTTCATGAGGACAAAGGAGCAAGGGAGAAATTATCGTTCGGTCGCCGTTTTCAGCCCTCCGGAGATCCCTGTGACGGCGACAAAAACAAGACACGAAATCGGATAGATCCAAAACTCATCGATGTGCGCGACATCCCTCCGGATCAGGATGAGCAGGGTCATCGCGCTGGCCACGGAAGCGGCGGTGCCAGTCAGGATGGACCTGAAAGAGCCGCGCCGTGACAGGGCGAAGATCGCGATCATCAGCAGCGGACCATAGGTCAGCACCGGCACCTTGTAAGCGAGGTTGAGCAGTCCCTCGTTCTGCACCAACTTGCCGGCGAGATAGGCGAGCAGGCAGAGGATCAAACCCCACACTACCACCCAGATGCGTGACATCCGCATGCATTCATCATCCGTCGCCGCGGGACGGACCCACTTGCGGTAAATCCCGTTGACTGTGGTTTCGGAAAGCGCCGCCAACGCCGAATCCAAGGTTGATATCCCGGCTGCAAAAATCCCCGCAATCAACAAGCCGCTCACGCCGACCGGCAGCTCATGCATGATGAAGTAGGGAAACGCGCGGCTCGGTTGTTCTGTTAGAAACGCGGTGGCCGCCGCATCCGGCTTCTGATGTTGATAGAACAACCACACCCCGAGACCCACAGCCGCCAGCAGCAGGGTGAAAATTACGATCCCCAATGACCCGAGCACCGCCTTGCGCGCTTCCTTGTAATCCCGGCAGCACATCATCCGCTGCGTGATGACCTGGTCCACCGAGTTCTGCGCAAGTTCGAAAATGGCGAAACAGATCAGACCCGTCCACACCGTCCACGTTTTGGCGGGGTCGGTCGACACGTCGATGAGTTTCAACTTGGCGGCCTCGTCGAGTTCGCGAACCGCTTCCGCGATGCCCATCGGCAATCCACCAATGATAACTAACAGTGAAATCACCGCGCCAGCCACGATGATGCAAAACAGGATGAAGTCCGTCCAGATGACGGTCGTGATCCCCCCCATCAAGGTCCAGATCACCGCGAACACTCCCATGATCAGGACCGACTGGCCGATCGGCATGTCCACCACCACTCCCAGCAGCATAGCCACGGTGAGCAGGCGCACTCCGTGGCCAAGGATCGCACCGCCGAGAAACAACCCGCGCGACAAATGCGCCGATCCTGGTCCCAGACGGTTTTCGATGAAATCATAGGGACTGTAAATCTGCCGCTCGTAGTAGGCTTTCACAAACAGCCATGACATCAGGACCTTGGCGACGATGAAACCCAGCAAGGTTCCTTGCAGAAACAGCAGGTTGCCGCCTTGGGCAAAGATCGCACCCGGCACCGCAATCACCGTCACCGCACTGATCTGCGAGGCCATGATCGATGCCGAGACCGCCCACCAGGGAAGGTTTCTACCACCCAGAAAAAATCCCTCCACGCCACTCGATTTGCCCTTGAGCAGATGACCTAACAAGGTGGTCCCCAGCACGACGACGGCCACGACGCCCCAGTTGATCCATCCGAAAGTCATAAATTGGTAGAAGGTTTTTAGCGGGCCTGACAGAGACCCGCGGAGAAGGATTATGAACCCGGCGGCCCGGATCTGGCAATGCGCTCATGCGCAAAAGAATGAATCATTTGCGCCAAAGCAGGCCAATGCCCATCTCACATCCCCAGCCGCGCGTTCGCGCGGTAGCGTGACGGGGTATTGCCGTGGTGCTTCTTGAAGACCGGGATCATGTGCTCCACGTATTTGAATCCGCAGGCCTCGGCGATGTCGGGGATCGACATGTGGGTGGTGTCGAGCAGGTGCCGCACCTTGTTGATTTTGACGCGGCGGATCTCATCGGCCGGGCTGCGGCCGATCAAGTCGTGGAAACGCCGCTCAAGCGAACGGCGCGCCATCGGCACGGCTTTGAGCACGCTCCGCACATCGATGCCCTCGTGGGCGTGGTCGCGAATGAAGCGCAGGACTTGCTGCACCTGCGGGTCCGCACAGGCCACCAGATCGGTCGATTGGCGGGTGGTCACCCCGAGCGGCGGCAGTTGGATTTCATCAGGATCCGCCGCCTTGCCGTGGAGCAAAC
>JALOTR010000429.1 GCA_025457805.1 Akkermansiaceae bacterium
ACAGCGGCGCCACCACGATCCCGCCGAGGAAGGGAATGATGTCGGTGGCTTGCAGCAGGGTGGTGCGCAGGATTTTTGCAATCAGGCCATCGAGCACCAAGGGCTCGGCTTCGAGGTCGATGTTGCGCATGACGGCCACTTCGCTGCCGCTGCCCAGGCCGTTGTAGAGGGTGAGGAAGGCGGTGCCGAAGGGCGAACCCGTGATGCCCTCGTTCCTCAAGATGGGCCCGATCGCCGCCAACATGAGCAAGGCCAGCACCGAGACTCCCACGATGCCCCGGGGCCGGAAGGCGATCGCGGCGAAAATGATGTAGCCCAGCGAAATCCACACCGTCATCCAGTGGGTGAGCGCCAGCAGGGTGAAGAACACCCCGGCGATGATGGCCGGCGTCATCGCGATCCGCCCCTCCGTGGCCGCTTCCACCGCACGATAGACGAAGTAAATGCCGCAGGAAAACAAGAGCAGCATCAACATCTGCGGCAGCCCGCTGAGCGAATACTCCCAGAACGTTTCGCAAAACAGCATCAGGATCGCACAAACACCCGCAATCTTGGCATCGAAAATCCGCGAAACGAGCAGGTAATTCACCCCGATGGCCATCAGGAAAAACAGCGTGGAAACCGTGGCGATCACGCGATCGAGCGGATAGACCATCTCGTTTTCCCCCATCTGCCAGGCGTCCGAGTCATCCGCACCGATGAGCTTGAGCACGGCGGCGTTGATCAGCGGGTTGAGCGGCGAGTGATAGGTGTCCTGGAAGCCGATGAGCGAGACCGATCTCTTTTCCGCCCGCTCCGCCTGGTAGTAGGCCACCGGCCGGATCATCTTGGTGGTGAAGCCATTGCCGCGGGCAATCTCCCGGGCGATCTGTGCCTGGTCCATCGCCTGCGGGGAGTTCAGCCCTTTGAAGAGGGTGAACAGATTTCCCAGAGTGAGGATGATGAGGATCAGGAAAAACAGACTGCGGCGGATCAGCACGCCGGCGTCGATCTGGGAGGAAGTATTGGTCATGGAAAAGGGATGAGAGGAGGCAGGGAAAAATCAGAGACCGAGTTCCTTCAGTTTGCGTTGGAGGGTTCTGCGGCTGAGACCAAGAAGATCCGCGGCGCGGGTGCGGTTTCCTCCGGCGGTGGAAAGGGCGGCGCGGATGGTATTGGTTTCGAGCGCATGCAAGTTGAATTCCGCCACCGCATCAAGGGAGTTTTTGGGAAGCGGGGACGATTGGGCGGGCGGAACCGTTTGGGAATGCAGGAATTGCGGAAGATGGCGCACATCGATCACCGCGTCGTTGCTCATCACCACCCCGTGCTCGATGGCCGTCCGGAGTTCGCGCACGTTGCCTGGCCAGGAGTAGCCTCGGAGCAGATCCAGAGCGGCATCGGTGAGCGGTTTCACCGGCCGATCGTTCTCCTTCGCAAACTCCTGCAGGAACGCATTTGCCAGCAGGACGATGTCCTCGCGCCGGGACCGCAGTGGCGGCATCTCGATTTTCACCACGTTGAGGCGGAAATAAAGGTCCTCGCGGAAATCCCCCCGATCCACCATCTCGCGGAGGTTTTTGTTGGTCGCGGCGATGACCCGCACGTCCACCTTGATCGGGGTGTTGGACCCCACCCGCTCCAAACTCCGCTCGGAAAGCACCCGCAGCAGCTTGATCTGGGTGGCGGAGTCGATTTCCCCGATTTCATCCAGAAACAAGGTCCCGCCATCCGCCTGCTCAAAGCGCCCAATCCGGCGTTGGGCCGCGCCGGTGAAGGCACCTTTTTCGTGGCCGAAAAGCTCACTTTCCAACAACTGCGGGGAAAGCGCCGCGCAATGCACCGTGACCATTTTGGCCGCCGGCCGACCGGAAAGATGATGCAGCAAGCTCGCCACCACCTCCTTGCCAGTTCCGGACTCGCCCTCGATGAGGATGGTCGCCCGCGTCGGCGCGACTTGTTGGATGAGCTCGGAAACTTTGTGGATCTCCGGGGATTTTCCGATCAGCCGATCCAGCTTGTGGGATTTTTTGACCTGCTGCGTGAGTTGTTTGTTTTCCGTCTCCAGAGTCCGGTTGCGCAGGGCGCGCTTGAGCAGCATTTCCACCTCATCAAGATTCAAGGGCTTGGTCACAAAATGCCAGGCCCCGCGCCGCATCGCCTCCACCGCTGTATCCACCGATCCGTAAGCAGTCATCATGATGGCCACCGGCGGCTCAGGCAATTGCAGCGCCGCATCGAGCAAGTCCATCCCCGTGTCGCCACCCAGCCGCAAGTCGGTAAGCAAAAGCTGGATCGGCTCGGACTTGAGAATCGCCAGCGCCTCCGCCGTCCCCGCCGCCGTGTAAACATCAAACTCCTCCTCCAAGGCACTCCGCAACCCGTCGCGCGTCGGACGCTCGTCATCGACTATCAATAAAGTGGGAAGCATGTTTCAGATGAAGTTAAATAAATGAATGCGCGGTGCGGATGGAGTTTCGGTGAAAGGATCATGAATTCATTCGAGGTCGATCACCGGGTCCGGTGCACCCAACAAGCGGACGGATCGCTCGCTGCGTGGCAAATGAATGACCACACGCGTGCCAAGGTTTTCCTCACTCTCGATGGCGATCTCGCCGCCGTGCTCGCGCACGATCCGCCGCACGATCAACAATCCCAAACCGGAGCCGGATGATTTGGTCGTGCGGTAAGGCTCGAAGATCGCACCCATGTGCTCTGGAGAAATCCCCGTGCCGTTGTCCTCGATGGAAATGATATATTCATAGTCATTCACCCGCGTCCTCACCGTGATCCGGCCATGTTTGCCGGGCAGCGCCTGATAGGCATTTCGGATCAAATTATAAAATACCTGCTGGAATTGGCCGGGATCCACCACCGCTGGCGGCAGGGTTTCCGCGAGATCCAGCTCTACCGAAATGTTTCGCGATGCCAGCTCCGGTTCTAACAGTTTCAGCGTCTCATGCAACAAGACATGGAGGTCCTGGCGATCGCGCCGCGGCCGCGTGGGTCGCACCGCGTGGAGGAACTGCTTGAGAATCGTGTCCAGCCGCTGGATTTCCTCGCGGGCGGTTCCGAGATTTTCCTCCAATGGCTTGCGATCACCCGGAGGCAGCTTGCGAAGTTTTCGGCCTAACAATTGGAGATGAATGTCCAGCGAGTTGAGGGGATTTCCAATCTCATGCGCCACCCCGGCGGCCAGCAGCGTGAGCGCGTTGAGCCGCTCGGACTCCAGTGTCTCCTCGGCCTCAGCCCGTGTCCGGGTCAGGTCACGAACCAACATCACATAACCCAGCGTTTCGCCTGAATGATCGCCGTCATCGATGGGTGCCAGATAGAAGTTGAGAAATCGGTTCTCCGGATAAAACACCTCAAGATCTCGGCTAATCGTCCGCCCCGGCTTGCCCAAGGTTTTCCAATCCAGCCCCCGCACTTGGGAAGAAAGATGCTCACCGGTCGCCTTTTCCGCATCCAATCCGAAAAACCGGCAGGCCGCCTGATTCACGAAATCAATCACCCCTTGCGGGTCCAGCAGGATCACGCCTTCTTGCAACGCCTCGAACACCCGCTCCAGAAACCCCTTCTCGCGGATCAAGCGCGTCACGATCTGCTGGACCTCCCCGTGCTCCACGCGGTCCAGTCGTGCCACCAGTTTTTCGAGAAAGCCGGATTTCACTACAAGTTTGCCAGTTGGGGGTTTTGCGTGTTCAGAGAGGGCATGAGTGAGACCGAGAATGGAATCCGAATCGTGCTCTGCACGTTCCCAGACGCAGAGGCAGCGCGACAAATTGGCACAGCGCTCGTTGAAAAGCAACTGGCGGCTTGTGTCAATCTCGTCCCCTCCATCGAGTCCATCTACCGCTGGCAGGGAGCCATCGAAACCGCCGCAGAGGTTCTCGCCATCTTCAAAACCTCTGCCACAGCCTATCCCGCCTTCGAAACCCAGCTCACTGACCTCCACCCAGGGTGCGCATGAGCAGGGGAACTAC
>JALOTR010000430.1 GCA_025457805.1 Akkermansiaceae bacterium
CCGCTTGGCAAACTTCGGCGCGCCGCACTCAGGGAGATGCTGTAATCGGTTCGGGTGGAAAACGGAACCGCCGCCATCTGGAGGGAATGGCGGCGGCCAAGGACCGATGATCCGGCATTGGAAAATGGAACCAAGAGGGAGCACGAATGCGCACGAATCTTCCGGGACTTCCGACGAGATCACCCTTTCACCTTCCGGGGCAAAAGTGATTCATTCGTAACTTTGCCGTTCTCCGTGTTGGTCGGTGCTTCCATCTCTGGAATCGGGATCATTCGGCCTCGTCACCGGGAGGTGGAGGCGGGGGTCCTTCCCCGTCCGGATCTCCTTGGCGCTGACCGCGCGGTGGGCGCTGGCCTTTGGGGGGCGGCGGGAAAAGTTCCCCGCGATCCAATTTTCCGTCGCCATTCTTGTCGAGTTTGGCGAGGCTTTCTGGGGCAGCGGCGATCTCCTCCGCCGAAAGCGCGCCGTCCTTGTCCGTATCGAGGGCGGCCATCAGGGGGTGGGGCATACGGGGGCCGGGGCGGCCAACGGGGCCGGGACGACCTTCGCCTTCCGGCGGTGGGCCATCCTGAGCAAACAATGCGGGGGCACTGGCAAGCAGGGTAAGGAGCAGGATCTTCTTCATGACTGTGGTTACTTTCTTGGTTTGGAATTCGGCATGAGCCATTCGCGGGAAGGTCTTCCCTTCCGAGGGATCAAAACCGCCCCGCCCCTGACCGTTGTGAGGATGGACGGGAAATTTCGTTAAGATTTGGTAAAGTTGGAACCACCGCCGCCGGGCTGTGATTTCTTTCCCGGGTCGCCGGAACCTGTCCGTTATGTCCAACCCGTCCTTCCATCCGGAAATCCCTCAACGTGTGCTGGTCATCGATGATGACACGCGGCTTTGCCGTCTCATCCGCGATTATCTGGTCCCCTTCGGTTACCAAGTTTCTGCTTGTCACGATGGACTAACAGGACTTGAGGAAGCAAAGACTGGTCGTTATGATGTGATCCTTCTCGACGTCATGCTGCCGCGTTTGGATGGTTTCGGAGTCCTGCGAAAAATCCGCGAATCGCTCGAGGTGCCGGTGCTTATGTTCACCGCGCGGGGCGACGAGGCGGATCGGATCGCCGGGTTGGAGAAGGGGGCCGATGACTACCTCCCGAAGACATTCTCCACCCGCGAGCTGCTGGCCCGCCTGCGGGCCGTGACCCGCCGACGGGCGCGACCGGAACATCCAGAGGAAATCACACTGGAAGCCGATGGGCTGCGTGTGGATCGAGCGGCCCACCGCGCGGAGCTGGATGGGCAGCCACTCACCCTCACACGCATCGAGTTTTCCATGCTCAGTGCGCTCATGTCGGCGCCGGGGCGGGTGCTAAGCCGCACACGTTTGAGTGAGGAGGTGGCTGGGCGGGACTGGGAGGCCTTTGATCGTTCGATCGATGTCCATGTGGCCGCCCTACGGCGGAAACTCGGCGACGACGCGCGCCATCCCCGATTCATTCGCACCATCCGCGGGATCGGGTATGCCTTTGGAAGGGAGGATGCCTGAGATGTCCCGGCCTTGGAAACTCCCGTTGTTTGGCCATGTGCTGGTGTGGTTTTTTCTCAACCTCGCCGTGCTCGCGATCGCCTGCGGCCTGCTGCTGCATTTCCGCTGGCGCGCTGGGTTCGATTCCCTGCTTGTCAGCGGGGCGATGCCGCGTCTGACCGGAATGGCTGCGGCGGTTGCGGGCGAGCTGCGAGCCACCGATCCCGGTGAGTGGCCAGACGTGCTCGCCCGCATGGGCGAATCCTTCGGCAATCCGTTGTATCTCGCGCGCCCGGACGGACAACCTCTGCAGGGCATTCGGAGGGAATGGCCGGAAGAAGTTTCCCGCCGCTTGCAGGCAAGTTTTCCGCGTCCTCCACGCGGCCAACGCCCGCCCCCCGAAGGACCCATAGCCGGAGAAGGGAGTGCCGAGGTCTTTGCTCCAGGGCCGCCAGAGGATCGCCCGCGTCCAGGTCCACCCCGGCCCTCGGTCAACCGCCCGATCGTTTTGCCCGATGGTTCGAACGCGCCCGCGACGACGGGTGAAGGCATCCCCGCTGGTTCGGTCGTGCCCCCGTCGCTGGCCCTGTGGCATCGCGAAGCAGACGGGACATTTTGGGCGGCGATGCGCGTGCGTATGCCGGTGCCTGGGCGTCCCGTGGCGGGTCCTTCGGAGGTGATCCTGTTAGCCCGGGCGGACAGTTTGGCTGGCAGTGGTTGGATGCCCGATCCGAGACCGTGGATCTGGGTGGCGGGCGGCGCCCTGGGGATCTCCGCGCTGGTGTGGTGGCCATTTGTGCGGCTGATCACCCGCCGCCTGCGGGCCATGGATGCGGCGACCGCACGGCTGGCCGAAGGTGAATTCGACGTGCGGCTTCATCCTGGGCCAGTCCGCGAGTTGGCGGATCTGGCGGTCTCCATCGAGAGCATGTCCGCGCGGCTCAAGGACCTGTTGCAAGGCCAACGGCGATTTCTCGGGGATGTCGCCCACGAATTGTGCTCGCCGCTCGCGCGAATGGAAATGGGCCTTGGGATCTTGGAAACGAAACTCGCGCCGGCGGGGGGTGTGGCCGCCGACCCAGCAGAGCGCGATCCTCTCAGCGATGTCCGCGAGGACTTGCGGGAGATGGCCGGACTCGTGCACGAATTATTGTCGTTCACGCGAGCCGGCATGGGCGGGGCGGGCATCCAGGCTGCCACGCTGGAAATTGGACCCTTGATCCGCGAGGTCGCGGCCCGTGAGGGCATGGAAGATCTGCGGCTCGATGGTCCGGACGGAGCCAGTGTGCTGGCGGATCGTGATTTGCTGCGCCGCGCCTTCGCCAACCTCTTCCGCAATGCCCTTCGCCATGCCGGACCCGGCCCGATCCATGTCGTCATCGAATCGGAGGAACCCATGGACAAGGGATGGCGGATCACCGTGCGTGATGAAGGGCCGGGAGTGCCGGAAGCGGAGCTTCCGCACCTCTTCGAACCATTCTATCGGCCGGATGCCTCGCGCTCCCGCGAAACTGGTGGCACCGGACTCGGCCTCGCCATCGTGCGTTCGTGCATCCAGGGTTGCGGCGGGTCGGTTTCCCTGCGCAATGCCCCCGAGGGCGGCCTCGAGGTCATGCTCCGTTTGCGGGGCGAAAATCACTAACTATTTCGCATTCTACCCATCAAAAACCGCTACCATGGATAGGTCCCGACATTCAGCGTCCACATGGTGCCGACGGGACCGAGACCGAGGGTATTGGGATTGCGGCTGTAGTTGATGAGGCGGTGGCCGTCGCTATACCACCATGCTTTTTCCGCAGCAGAGGCATCGGCGCTGCCGGAGAAGATACATTCGCCGCCGGCCGAGCCCTTAAAGCCGGCATTGCTGGCGCGCATGCCAAAAGTTTTGTTTTTCTCGACGGGTGATTCGTGAGCGAAGTAGCCCATGGCGGTCATTTCCTTGGAATGCCCGGCGCAAGCGTCGCTGAGTTTTTCCTCGAGGCGGAGGGGTTGGAGTCCGAGGGCAGCGCGGCGGTCGTTGAGCAGGCGGGCGAAGGCCTTGTGAGCGGGGCCGGCCCATGCTTGGGCGTCGTTGTGGGCGTGGGCGGCGGCCAATCCGGCGATGGCGTCGTTCATGGCGGCATGGGTTTGCAGGTAGGTGGTGGCGTCGCTGCCGAGCATGAGGTCTTCCTCGAAGTCGGCGAGGTCGGGTTTCTCGTCGGCATCGAATTCATCCGGTCGGCAGTAGGCTTTCTCGATATGGATTTCGCGGAGGGCGGCCAAAGAAGCCTCGACCTTGGCGGCAGCCTCGCCGCCGCTTTTGTCCAGTTTGCTCTTTGCGCCGACGACCCGCGCCCAGGCCTTTTCCGCGTCGGCAAAAAGCCGGTCCATTTCGTCGAACTTGGTTTTGTCTTTGTGGTGGTCGGTGAGAACAAAATCCGCTGCTTCCTCCGCGATCCTTTG
>JALOTR010000431.1 GCA_025457805.1 Akkermansiaceae bacterium
TCGCTTGATCATTTGCTTTCCACGCGCCGGACCGCTCGGAGAGACGGTCCCTGCCTTTTAGATCCGGAGCGAGCCGCGGAAGGCTCGGGCGCCGTAGTAGGATTGGGCGCCGTTGTGGTAGATGAAGACGTGGCCGAAGCGGCGATCGCCGAAGAGTGCGCCGCCGAGTTTGCGGATATCGGCCGGCGTTTGGATCCAACTGGAGGTTTTCAAATCGAATTCGCCGAGGGTCTGGAGATGGCGGTATTGGGCCTCGTCGAGGATTTCGATACCGATGGCGGCGGCGAGGTCGAGGGCGTTGTTTTCTGGCCGGTGTTCCTTGCGGGATTCCCATCCGGCGCGGTCGAAGCAGACGCTGGTGCGGCCTTTGGGAGTTTCCGGGGAGCAATCGCAGAAAACGATTTCGCCGGTTTTGGGGTCGTGGTCCACGACATCGGGTTCGCCGCCGCTGTCCTCCATTTTCTGGAGCGTTGATAGGGCTTCGGGCTTGGCTTCGAGGCGGGCGAGCACCTTGGCCCATGAGAGTCCCGGATGGCGTCGGGGAAATTTCTCGAAGCGGGTTTTGAGCGTCGCGAGCAGGGTATCTTGGGAATCGGCGGACTTGCTTGAGGCTTTTTGGGGAGTTTTCATGGGATCTTGAGCGTGAAGCTCAGCGCGGGGTGGGCCTGGCCGTTGATGCGGGGCTCGAAGTGGTGGAGGCCGGGGTGATAGACGCGGGTGGTGATGGGGCGGATCGGGTGGCGGCCCTCGATGGTCCAGAGCTGGCCGGGGGCGAGTTCGGTCATGCGGCCTTTGAAGACCTTCGGGCTGTGGCTGCCATTGGCCTTGAGGTGATGGATGGCGAAATCGAACATGACGCGCACCGGTTTCTTGGAGGTGTTGCGGATGGCGATTTGGAAATCGAGATGGCTCCCCAGTTGGATGGATTTTTGGCCGAGAGAGAAGGATTCCAGCTTGAGCACTTTCGCGGAGCCGTAGCCGTGCAGGTCCATGGCTCCCGGATGGCCGGCCTTGAGCAGGGTGCGGCAGGCGTGGCGGGCGATTTTTTGCAGGCGGGCATCGTCCGGGGTTTCGGCGAGCCAGCGCTGGAGGGTGGCGACGACGAGTTCCGGGTGGTGTTTGCTGAAATCGTTGAGGTGGTTGGAGACGGAGAGCCGGACGTAATCGCTGGGATCGCGGTGGAGCTTTTCCAAGAGGGCCAGCGTGGGGTAGGGGGGCGCGAGGAGTTCCGGCAGGTTGCCGCCCCAGGGGAGGAGGGGTCGGCTGCCTTCGGAAACGAGCCGGCGGACGTGTTCGTCCGGGTGTTTGCTCCAGCGGGCGAGCTGCTTGAGGGTCTTTTCCCGGTGCTGGCGCAGGAAGGGGCGGATGGCGAACTCGGCGGTGAAGCGGCGGGTCATTTCCGCGAGGGCTTGCATCGATTCCTCGAAATGCCCGAGTCCGCGGCGGGCGACGATTTCCGTCAGCGGCCAGACGAGGAATCCACGGAGTTCGCCCTTGTCCGAATCGCCATGTGAGAGGGAACGGGTAAGGATCGCGAACAATTCCGGCGGGTGTGCGGGCAGCCCGGCTTCGAGGCGGTCCGCGATGAGGAGCATGCGTTGTTTCAGCTCCAGCGGGGCGAGGGCGGCTTCGAGGCCTTTTGAAAATCGGGCCAGATTGAAGTCCGGATGGGCGCGGCGCACGGCGGCGGCGATGCGCAGGGCGTTGGGCTGGGAGAATTCGTTTTTGAAGGGTTCCATGGCAGAGTGGGGGCGGGAAATCTGCGGCTTACTTCCAGTCGGGTTCCTGCTGTCGGACCGCTTCGTAGAGCACGATGGCGATGGCGGTGGCGAGGTTGAGGCTGCGTGTGCCGCCCGGGGCCATGGGAATGCGCAGGCCTTGTGCTCCGGCTTCGGCGACCATTTCTGCGGGCAGGCCCTTGGTTTCCCGGCCGAAGACGAGATAATCGCCCGGTTGGAAATCCGCCTTCCACGGGGTGCCGCTGGCCTTGGTGCTCAGAAACCAGAATCTGGCCTCTGGCGCGGCGGCTTGTTGCAGCTCGGCAAACGATTTCCAGACATGCAATCGGACGTCCTGCCAGTAATCGAGCCCGGTGCGGCGCACGTGTTTGTCGTCCAGCGAGAACCCGAGCGGCTCGACGAGATGGAGGGTGGAATCGGTAGCCAGCGCCAGTCGCCCGGCCGCTCCGGCGTTGTGAGGGATCTCGGGCTCGACGAGGACGATGTGGAACATGGCAGCGGGGTCAGGGGTGTTCCTTGCGTCGGGCCAAGGTGATGGAGAGGCCCAGCGCGCCGATGAAAATCAGGTAACAGGCGAGCAGCTCAAGGTAGCTTTTGCAGATTTTGGGAATGGTGGGTGAAAACGCCGGACCGAGCGATGCCTTCCAGAAGGCCGTGCTGCCGATCACGCGGTTGAACACATAAATGATCAGCAGCGCCGCCGCGATCAGCCCGGAGCCCGCGTGGTTGCCGAGGCTGGCAATGAAATACAGCATGACCTTGCGGTGACGGAGTGAGGTGATCAGCGCCACCACCAGGATCAGGCCCACCACCACGCCTTCGGGGAATTTCCACCCGAGGATGCCTGAGACGAAATCCTCGATTTCCCCCACGAAGGCGGCGATCAATCCCAGGCCGAGCACCCGGCAGACGGGTCGGTAAAATCCGGCATGGGAGGCCGCGCCGAAGACGACGACGGCCGCTGCGGCGAGCAGGAAGGCCTGCAACAACTCGACAGTTCCGCGCTCGATGGGCACGTTGGGGCGGTTGGGCAGCCATGCGGGCAAAAGGATGGCCACAGAGCCTGCGCATATCATGAGAATCCGCACCACGGTCCTCGACCACGAGGGATTCCTTTGGGGCTTGGGTGGCGCATCCGACATCGGGCAGTGGCGTAATCGTTTTCAAGCGACCGTGCAAGGCTGGTTCCGCGCCTGCGGGTTCAAATGTTTTTGAAATTCTGCTTGCCCACCGGGCCACATTTTCGAGAGTGGCGGGCGAGACAACTGATTAGATTTTCGAAACCATGATCCAAAAACTCGCCCGCCGGACCAGCCAAGTCACAGTTTGCACCCTGTTGACAGCCGTGATCACCACTCCCGCCCTGTTCGCCCAAGGCGCTCCGCCGAAGCAGGATACGCTGCTGACTCGCTGGGTCATCGACGGTGGTCCGACGATGTTGTTCATCGGTGCGGCGATCGTGGCTTTCATTGCCATTTCCATCTACAATTTCATGGCGCTCACCAAGGCCAAGTTCTGTCCGGATGATCTCAAGGCCGTGCTCATGGACCACATGTCCAACTGCCGCGTGCGCTCCGCCATCGAGGTGGCCGCCACCCATCCGTCCTATCTCGGCCGCATGGTTGCTTATTCTTTCCCGAACATCGATGCGACCCAGCCGGAAACCCTCGGCCGCGACCAAGTGGAAGACGCCATGGCGGACTTCACGGTTAACGAGAACCGCAAGATCATGACCTGGATCAACTACATCTCGGTTATCGCCCAGGCCTCCCCGATGCTTGGACTGCTCGGAACCGTTATCGGTATGGTCAGCGCCTTCGGCACTCTCAAGACCAGCGGCGGTGCGGATCCTTCCCAACTCGCAGGTGACATCTCCGTGGCCCTTCTCACCACCTTGTGGGGACTGATCAACGCCATTCCCTGCATCATCGTTTTCTACATCTTGAAGAACAAATTCGCCAATCTGGTGGCAGAAACCGTGCACACTTCCGAGGAACTCCTCAATGCTGCGGTGGCCACAGTGAATGCGGATACACTTTATGCCAAGATTCCGGAGGGCATCGCCGTTTGAGGATTGGGATGAGACCATTGACCGGTGCCAAATGGTGGCCGGCCAACGAGGCATCCCTTGAAACCCGAAGCAATCATCCCCATGGCATCTTCTAAACTCCGCAGCGCAGGTCAGGAACCGGAACCCGAGTGCGCGTTGGACATGTCG
>JALOTR010000432.1 GCA_025457805.1 Akkermansiaceae bacterium
CGCACCAACCCCACCTGGCCCACCACCTGGTTCGCACCCATCCTCACTGGTGAAGGTGCTTTCCGCAGCGCCTACGAAGTCATGAACAACTGGGGCGCCAACCATTGCGTGATGACCTGCGGCCACGTCGGCCATCTCTATCTGACGCTGGCTTCCATGTTGCGCATCCCGGTTTACATGCACAACGTCGGCGAGGACCGCGTCTTCCGTCCCAGCGCCTGGCGCGCCTTCGGAACCGCAGATCTCGAAGGAGCAGACTTCCGCGCCTGCCAAAACTACGGCCCGCTTTACGGTAAGGCCTGATTTCCAAAACCTCCCCCCCCTCACTTCACAAGGCCCGGAGTCCTCCACAACTCCGGGCTTTTTCGTCTCCCACCCCTCCCCTGCCCCACCCCCGCCGCACCCCTGCCGCGACAATTCTCGTGACGGCCGTCACAAGAATTGTCGCGATTTTTGTTTCAATCGAATGTTTGAAAATTGCGACAATCACAGTGACGGCCGTCACGAGAATTGTCGCAAGGGCTGCTGGAGCCTTGGCCTTGGCGCTGGGAGGAGGGTCCGAAGTTTTTGCGTGATATCGAGGACGCTGCGACTAGGATTGAGGGAGTTGTATGAAAGAGCTTTTTCGAGAACAGGATTTTACGCGGGTGGCGTTTTTCCAGAATGTGCTCGAAGCGGAAGGGATTCCGACCTTCATCCGCAACCAGCACCTCACCGGCAGCGGCCTCACTGAAATTCCGATACCGGAGTTTTTCCCCGCACTCTGTGTGATGCGAGATGACGACTACGAGACAGCAGTTGAAATCATCCGGTCGCACCTCGTGGAAGACTCTACGGAGGAGGAAGTCGAGGTCCAGTGCCTTGCCTGCGGCGAAATCAATCCCGGGAACTTCGCCCAATGCTGGATGTGCGGAGCGGAGATCCCGGGCAGTTGAAACTCCCATCAAGCCATCTTCGCCTTATGGCCTTTTACCCACAATCCGTAGGCGGCGATTACCACGAAGCAGAGCGCGGGCAGGAAGAATGAAGCGCGGGTGCTGGAAAGCACCATGCCGCCGATGTTGAAGGCGGACATGTCCATGATGGCGCCTTGCATCGGCGTCATCAGGCAGCCGCCGCCGATGGCGAAAATCAGGCCGGCAGCTCCCAGTTTTGCGTCACGACCCACGCCATCGAGGGCAATGCCGTAAATGGTCGGGAACATCAGCGACATGCAGGCGGAAATGCCGATGAGGCAGTAAAGTCCGGTCATGCCCTGGATGAAGATGGTTCCGAGAGTCAGCAACAAGCCGCCAATGGCCAAGGTTCCCAACAATCCGCCGGGACTGACATACTTGAGCAGAAAGGTGCAGATGAAACGGCTGCTGACGAAGATCGCCATCGCGGCGATGTTATATCTTTGGGCGGTGGCTTTATCGATTCCGAGTTCGTTGCCGGCATATTGGATAATGAAGGTCCACACCATGATTTGAACACCCACATAAAACGCCTGGGCGACAACGCCCCAGATATAACGCGGATTCTTGAACAAACGGCTCAGGGTTCCGCCGAGATGAAGTTCATGATCGGACTCGTTCCGTCCTTCCGGCAGTTTGTAGAGTGCGAATACGACCAACACGGCAAGTACCACGATTCCAAGAACAGCATAGGGCCCAATGATCACGCCGAGATCCGCTTTCTGGACGGCAACGAAGGCATCCGGAGCATTCTTCTGCATCTCCATGCGCTCGGCTTCCGTGGCCGTGTTGAGATTGGCGAGAATCATGTTGCTGGCCACAAACATCCCGGTGATGGAACCGAGCGGATTGAAGGCTTGGGCGAAATTGAGACGGCGTGTGGCGGTTTCTTCAGGTCCCAAGGCGAGGATATAAGGATTCGCGCTGGTTTCCAAAAACGACAGGCCGCAAGTCATGATGAAATAGGAAAGCAGGAAGGCCCAGAACTCCATCATCCAGCCGGACGGAATGAATAGAAGACATCCTACCGCATAAAGAAAAAGGCCCATCAGCAGGCCCTTCTTGTAGCTGAATTTCTGAATGAACAGCGCGGCTGGAATGGCCATCACACAATAGCCACCGTAGAATGCGAACTGGACGAGCGAACTCTCGAAGTTGCTGATCAGGAGAATGTTTTTGAAGGCCGCCACCATCGGGTTGGTGATGTCATTGGCGAAACCCCACAAAGCGAACAAACTGGTCACGAGGACGAATGGAACCAGAATGGACCGCGGGATGACGGAGTCGGAGTCGGAGTCGGATTTTTGAGCCATGGGTGTTTTGGGAACATCCAGCAAGCTGCCGGATTTTGCACCTGCATTTGCCAAGATCCCGTGACCTTGGCAAGCAAGAACCCAGTGTTTGGAGCCGAGAATTCGGTGGCTTTGTCGAATTTCATCCACCTTCATTGAATTGAACCGCATAGACATTTTTGTCTCACCCACCTCACAACCTCGACTTTTCCACTCCGTCCTGTCCTTATCGGGAGTGGCAGTTCGTCGTGCTTTTGAAACACTTCACTCCTCATTTCATCCATGACCTCTCCCGACCCTAAAACCGGCACTCAACCCTACCTCTTCTTCAGCGGACGCTGCGAGGAGGCCCTGCATTTCTATCAATCCGCGATTGGGGCCACTCTCGGCATGATGATGCGCTTCAAGGATGCGCCGGATCCTCCTCCCGAGGGAACGTTAGCTCCCGGCTTCGAGGAAAAGGTCATGCATGCCTGTTTCTACGTCGGCTCTTCCATGATCATGGCTTCTGATGGCTGCGGTGAGCCGACCAGTTTCGAAGGCTTCACACTCTCCCTCACCCTGCCGGACGAGGCGGCGTGCCAGAAGGCATTCGATGCTTTGGCCGATGGCGGCGAGATCCGCATGCCGCTTGGGAAAACCTTCTGGTCGCCCTGCTTCGGGATGGTCCAGGACAAATTCGGAGTGGGCTGGATGATCACTGTGCCGGAGGCATGAAGGAGCAAACAAATGCTCGCCATTCCCGCCCCGGTTGATGCAGCGTCCGGGGCATGAATGCCTCTGCCGCCGGATTCGCAATGCCGCCCGAATGGTCACCGCAGGAAGCGGTTTGGCTGTCTTGGCCAGTGGACGATCCGCGTCATTGGGGCGGAGCCAAGCGCGACCTGATGCGTGGGAAGTTCGCGGAAATAGCGGCCGCGATTTCACGCCATGAGATCGTTCGCATCAATGCGCCCGCCGCTGATCACGACGTCATTCTAACAGCCTGCAACAAGGCCAAGGCGGTGCCGGAACATGTGGAGCTTTTCGATCACCCTCACAATGATGTCTGGTGCCGCGACCATGGCCCGATCTTCGTGAAGAACCAGTTTTCCGGCGAAGTGGCCGTCACCGATTGGGACTTCAATGCATGGGGTGGAAAATTTCCGCCTTGGGACCTTGATGATACCATCCCTGCCCGGGTGGCGGCGGCTCTTGGAAAGCGTGTCTTCAAAGGCGGCATGATCCTCGAAGGCGGTGCCATCGAAGTGAATGGCGCGGGACATCTTCTCACCACGGAAGCGGTTTTGCTCAACCCTAACAGAAACCCGCATCTTCATCGCGATGAGATCGAGCAACTCCTGCGCGACGGTCTCGGCGTTTCGGAAATCCTATGGCTCAGGCAAGGCATCGAGGGCGATGACACGGATGGCCACATCGATGATCTCGCGCGTTTTGTGGATGAAAAAACCATCCTTGCCTGCATCGACAAGTCATCACCCAACAAGGAGATTCTCGCCGAAAACCTCGCCATGCTCCGCTCCTTTTCCGGTCCCGGCAATCGTGCCTTCGAGGTGGTGGAAATCCCCTTGCCGGAAGCTTGCGAAGTCCCTGGCTGGAGACTTCCCGTGTTGCCTGCGTCTTATGTGAATTTCCTCATCGTGAATGGCGGCGTCCTGGTTCCCACCTTCCGCCAAGCCCGCAACGATGATCGCGCGCTTGG
>JALOTR010000009.1 GCA_025457805.1 Akkermansiaceae bacterium
CGTGGAATTTAAAATGAGGGGTGATGGGTGAAAGCTCATGTTGCTTGTTTTCGTTGGGCGGTGCATGGTTTTGGCCGTTCGTCCCCAATGAAAAAGCGTTATCTCAGAATGGTGCGGAGCGCATTCCGCTCGCTGCGGCATCCGCGTTTGCGGCATCGGCCGTGGTGGCGGGCGATCACGCGGCCGATCTCAAACCGGGCACTGTGGATTCCGTGCCGGGATACGGTGGCGACGGGATTGGCGATCGGCCTGTTTTTTTCGATGATGCTGATGCCGCTCCAGATGCTGCCTGCGGCGTTGTTTGCCATGCTGTTCCGGGCAAACGTGCCGTTTGCGATGGCGGCTTGTTGGATCACCAATCCAGTGACGGCCGGGCCAACCATGTTCGGGCAGTTCATGCTCGGGCAATGGATGCGGGATTCGCTCGGAGTGCCGATGCCGTATTTTATTGAGCAGGTGGAATTCACGGTCAAGGGGGTGGGGGTGCTGAATGTGGCGAGTTACATTCTCGGGATGATCACCTCGGGCGTGGTCGCGGCATTGCTTGCCTATCCGATCGTGCATTTGTTTTCCGCGGTGATGCCACATCATCTGCCGGTGCGCCGCCGCCGGCTACGCAATGCGGCTGCAACCAACGGGTTGTGAATCGAGGCTGAAAATCCGGCCTCGATCAGACTGCCCACAGGATCATGGCCAGCAGGGTGATGACACCGAGCAGCCACCAATACCATTTGACGCCGAGTTGTTTGTGGGGGGATTTGCCAAACTCGCGAGCGACGAAATCCTCGTAGTCGAAATCATCATCCGGCAGGCTCAGGCCGTCTTCCGTGGGATCCGAGGCCCATGATTTTTTGGCGGCCTTGGTTTTCCCGGGCGATTTTTTCGCGCAACCGGGACAAGGCTTTCCCACGCGGGCCTCGCGATCACAAAAGGGACAAACGTAGGTCAGCGACTCGGCCATGGCGACGTTGGAAACGAAGCCCAATCCGGACATTGCCGCAAGTGTGGAGAATCCCGCTTGGCAAGCGGGCCATTGGCGTGGAGATTCGCGGCGGGATGGGATTGAGTCTTTCCGAATTGCGCGACGGCCTGCCGGAAGGGGGCTTGTTTGGAGGCGGGGCGTGGCGATGGTCGCCGGAGCCCTTGAAGATCAGCCAGCGCGAGGCGCGCTTGATGATGTCGCTGGGTCATCCCCTGGCTCGGTTCCAGCAAGCGTGCGATGCGCTTTATCGGCGCAGTGCCGCCGGGAAACTGCCGGGCTGGTTGGCGGAATTGCTGGACGAAGGGAAACCGGAGTGGCTGGCAAAAATCCAGCGCGAGGCGTCGACGGCTGCTCAGTTTCCCCGGGTGATCCGGCCGGATCTGATTTTGACCGAGGATGGATTCGCCATGTCCGAGCTGGATTCCGTGCCCGGCGGGATTGGCGTGGCGGCCTGGTTGGCAAGGACTTATGCGAAGGCGGGCTTCGATGTGCTGGGCGGTGCCGAGGGGATGGTGGAGGGTTTCCGCTCGCTGATGCCGGAAGGCGGGACGATTCTGGTTTCCGAGGAATCCGTGGATTACCGGCCGGAAATGGAGTGGCTGGTGAAACAACTGGGTACTGCTTTCACGGTGGCGGATGCGGAGGAATACGAGCCGGATGGTGGGGCGGTTTACCGGTTCTTCGAGTTGTTCGATTGGGAGTCGATCCCTGCCGCGAGGGTGATGGCGAATGCTGCGGCGAGCGGGAAAATCCGCGTGACCCCGCCCTTCAAGCCCCACTTGGAGGACAAACTCTGGCTGGCCTTGTTGTGGTCGCCTGCGCTGAAAAAAATCTGGGAACAAACCCTGCGCGGCAGTCATTTGCGCCGCCTCCAGGAACTCGTGCCCTTCGGCTGGGTGCTCGACCCCGAGCCGCTGCCGCCGCATGCCGCCCTGCCGAGGCTCGATGCCCATTCCTGGGATGAGGTGGCGCGATTCAGCCAAAAAGAACGCCACTTGGTGCTCAAAGTCAGTGGTTTCCACGAAACTGCCTGGGGCTCCCGCGGGGTGTTCATCGGCCACGACATGCCGTCCGCCGAATGGGCGGAACGTCTCGGCACGGCGCTGGAGCAATCCTCCGAACAGCCCTGGATTCTCCAGGAATTCAAAGAAGGCCGCAAGGTGGAGCATCCGGTTTTCCGCGACGATGGATCGGTGGAAATGATGACCGGCCGGGTGCGCTTGTGCCCCTATTTCTTCACCGACGATGCGGGCGAAACGAAATTTGCCGGCTGCCTCGCCACCATCGTCCCGGCGGACAAAAAGAAGATCCACGGCATGAGCGACGGTGTGCTGGTGCCTTGCGTGATCGGTTGAGCCCCGAGGTCCGGAAGTGCGACCTCGCAGGGGGCATTTTAACCACAGATTACACAGATTACACAGATTTCTTGGATCGGGTCATTCATCAATCCGTCTTGAGGCAGAATTCCGGTAACTTTTCCCAATCTGTGTCAATCTGAGAAATCTGTGGTTCAAATTTCGGTTTTTGGCCTGAGCCCGGGCACAAAAAAAGACCCGGTGTCGCCACCGGGTCCTCGTCTTGAAACCTCGACGATAAAATCAAATCCTCACCTCACAGGAGGCCGGCCTTCTTGAGTGTCACGAAAGCACCATTCTTGTTGATGGTCTTGAGTGCGCGGCAGCTCAGCTTGAGGCGGACGTAGGTGCCGAGTTCCGGAACCCAGATGCGCTTGGTTTGGAGGTTCGGGGAAACGGTGCGCTTCACCACTTTGGTAACGTGACGACCGATACCGCCCTTTTTCTTGGCCAAACCGGAACGATGGATTCTGCCGCCGGAGCGGACGCGGGTTCCTCTGATACTGCAAATACGGGCCATGGTAAAAATTTTGTGGGGTTGCGGGGCGCGAAGGATGGCCATCGCGCCGGACCCGTCAAGACGAATCCTGCCGGTTTTGCGATTAATTTTTCAGCCGACCCTTCCTCAGTTTGTCCACCCAGCGCTCGATGTCCTTGAAGATGACCTCTTTTTTCTGGTCGTACATCAAGAGGTGGTAGGCGCTGGGGTAGTTCCGGTAGGTGGCGGAAGTGGTGGAGGGGATGCGCGCCACGAAGCCGCGGACGTCGGAATCATTGTTGAAATAATCCTGCCCACCATGGAGGACGAGGACCGGCGAGCGGAAGGCGGCGGCGCAGTCGTTCATGCCATCGATGAGCCGGGTGAGCGCGCCGATGAGACGGAGCGTGTGCTGCTCGACATGGTAGGAATTCTTTTTGACCTGCTCGCCGTGGTTCGAGGTCTGGGTCATCTGCACATCCTGGCCGCCCGAAAGCGCATCGAGGGAAATTCTTGCCAGCGGTAGAGTAGTCGCGGCGACCTGCACCAGCCCCGGCGTCCAGGCCGGGATGTCATCGCGGAAGCGGACGATGGGCGAGGAAAGCACGAGTCCGTCGCAAGGTGGTTCGGCCGAGGGAGCCTCCCGCCAGGCGTGGGCGGCGATGAGCGCCCCCATGCTCTCGCCAAACCAGACGACCTTCGCATCCGGGTGCTGCTCGCGGACGAGCTGGGTGAAGGCGAACAAATCCCGATACCAATCCTTCGGGTTTCCGATATCTCCGCGGCGTTCGTGGATCGGGTCACTGCCTTGGCCGCGAACTTCGTAGGCGTAGAG
Organism: Akkermansiaceae bacterium; assembly: GCA_025457805.1. Lineage (GTDB taxonomy): Bacteria > Verrucomicrobiota > Verrucomicrobiia > Verrucomicrobiales > Akkermansiaceae > Luteolibacter. The sequence goes on from JALOTR010000009.1 coordinate 3,651, forward strand.
TCCGGTTTCCGGTTGGTGCTTGAGGAGGTGGTTGCCGAGGTTGTTGTAATCCACCGAAGCGCCGCAAAACCCGTGGATGCCGATGATCACGACGTCTTGTTGGTGGCTTTCGGAAATCCATTTGCGGTAACCGAAAGTTTCCCCCTTGGCACCGGCGGCGGTCGGGTTGAGCACCATCGTGTATTGCGGAGAACACGATCCTCCCAGCAGCGCCACCACGCAGGCGGCGGCGATGATCCGGGCGAAGGAAACGATTCTCACGTGGGTGACTTTCGCAAATTCCAGCCAAAGCGCAACGCTTTAGCTCGCTTTCCCCCTCGCCGCTTCAGGCGGATTGTGCCAGCGTTCCGGCATGCGATCCTTGACCCGCTTTGTTTTGATCGGAGCCGCCATGGCCTTGGTTTCCTGCGCCAATTCATCCGGACCTGCCATCACCGGTCCCCGTGCGGCCGACCTCGCGTTTCTCCCCGCCAAGCCGGAGAAGGGGAAACTGTTCACGATGTATGGTTTCCAAACTCCCTCCATCTGGAAAAACAACTGGACGTCCAACTTCGATCTAACAGGCGTCTCGTGGAACGACAACCGCACGGTCACTGCCATTTCGCCGAATCACGTGGTCATGGCCGCGCATTTCACCCGGCCGACCAATGTGCCCGTCATTTTCCATGACCGCTCGGGCAAGATCCACAACCGCAGCATCACCGGCTATGTGCCGCTGACCAGTGTGGGCGACATCACCGTGGCCAGGCTCAACCAACCGCTCCCCGCCGGGGTGAAATGGTATCGCATGGCCGGGCCGGAAGATGTTGCGCCGATGAAACTGGCCATCGTCACCGACCAGACGCGCACGCTGTCCCTCCACCGCATCGGCTTCGTGGGAGAGCGCAAGGTGATGCTCGGCTACGATCCCAACATCGAGAAAATCTATCACCGCAATCTCATCATCGGCGATAGCGGGAATCCCGCTTTCGTGCTCCGGGGCAAGGAGCTCATGCTGCTCACCACCTTCACCACCGGCGGACCCGGCACCGGGCCTTTCTATGGTGACCCCGTCGTCCGTCAGGCGGTGCTGGATGCCATGGGCAAGCTTCGTTGAAATCATCGGAAGTCTGCCATGGATTACGCATTACATCCCATCAACGCCGAGTGGTCTCCCGAGGGCAAGGTGGACTTGCTTTGGCAGATGCTGCGGATCCGGCGCTTTGAGCAGGGATGCTTGAAGCGATACAATGCAGGCAAAATGGCCGGTTGGCTTCTGCTCAGTATCGGCCAGGAAAGCATCGCTGCCGGAGTGCGCTCGCTGCTTGGTTCGGATGACCACACGATCAGCGGCCCGCGCGGGCTCGGTCATGCGCTTGCCGCCGGGCTCGAACTCGGACCCTGCATGGCGGAGTTGTATGGACAACAAGTGGGCTGCTCCCACGGCAAAGGCGGGATGTTTTCCATGTTTGCGCCGGATCGAAACCACTGGGGATGTTATGGCAACGCCGCCGCCCAAACGCCCTTGGCCGCCGGTCTTGCATTTGGCCTCAAGCAAAGGTCCATTCCGGGCGCCGTGGTTTGTTTCCTCGGCGATGGCGCGACGAATCAGGGGGTCTATCACGAGTCGCTCAACCTTGCCGGGCTCTTCGGGCTGCCCGTGGTTTACCTCATCGAAAACAACCATTTCTCGATGGGCACCTCTGTGGCGCGCTCGTCGAGGTTTACCGAATGCCTGGCCCGCCGCGCGGAAACCTATGGCATCGCCTGGGATCATTTCAGCGGGACCAATCTCTATGAAGTCCGCGCCAAGGTATCCACCGCACTGGACAGGGCCTGCCAGGAACTCCAGCCCACTGTGTTGGAAATCGAGACCTACCGTTATTACGGCGCCAGCGTTGCGGACGCGAACCACAAAAAATACCGGACCCCCGAGGACATCGAGGAACGCAAGGCGCGGGATCCGATGATGCTTTGGAAAATGCACCTGCTGGCCAACCAGTGGCTCACCGTAGCCGACTACGAGACAATGGACGAAGCCATCAAGTGCGAGGTCACCGCCGCCGTCCGCTTCGCCGAAGAGGGACCAGCGCCGACGCTCGCCGATGTGGGTCGGGACGTCTATTGGGAGTCCGATCACGACACGACGGCCTCGCGGATCGGGTGGCATTTTTTCGACGATTGATCGCAGCGAAAATTTCCGCGGTCCTTTTTGGGAATTGTATGTTAATTTCCAAAACTTCGTATAACTCTCGATCCGGCTTTCAGCCATACGTCTATGAACTCCCCAACATTCGCCTTCGCGGCGTTTCTGGCCACCGCCATGGCCGCCTCCTCGGCACCCCGTCTCGTTGTTTCGACGCCTTCGCTGGCCCCCGAATCCAAGATCGACCTGGTGCTTGACCTGCCCGTTACCGCGTCCACCGAACTCGGAAAAACCGTCGATAACACCTGGATGGAAATTTCCCCTGCCTTGCCGGGCAAGTTGAAATGGAAGGCGCAGAACATCGCGGAGTTCATTCCCTCGCAATCGCCCGCCATGGGCACGACCTACACCTTCTCCATCCCGAAGGAGCGCAAGCACCTCGACGCCACGCCGGTCCCTGCGGGGAAATTCGCGACCATCGCCTCCGAGGACTTCCGCATCGTCTCTGCCAATCCAACCGAGAACCGCTGGTCGTCCGATTTCTCTGCCTCCACCGCCGGTTGGATCATGGTTCTCAATGATGCGCTCGATCCCACTGCGGCCGCAGGATTCATTTCCTTCGAGTCCAAGTTCGGCGCACGAGTGGCCGCCCGGCTTGAACGAGCGACTTATGCGAAAGGCGGCTACTATGCCAGCCAGACAAGACCTTGGGCGGACCGTTGGGGCGCACAAGCGACGGCAGAAATCGTCGCGGAAAACCAAGCGCCGCATGTGATCATCGCCCACCCGGTTTCCGCCCTGCCACCGGGCGATGGATGGAAGTTATCTGTTCTCAAAGGCCTTCCCAATCTTTCCGCCACCGCTCGCACCCAATCCGATGGGCACTATGAAATCGGCAACATCGAGCCCTTCGCCATCAAGAGCATCAAGGGCACCATCTCCGCCAACGAGCCACGCAAAATCATCGTCTCTTTCAATCACCCGCTCGCGGAAAACCTCCCGGCGGATTTTCTCTCGCAATCGCTGGTCATCGAACCGCGTCCGGAAAAACTCGAAGCCAGCGTGGATGGCCGCGAACTTGAAATCACCGGCGAGCTCGGCGCAGTGGACAAATACACCGTCACGCTCCGACCTCCCCTCGCATCACGCGGCGGGCTTGTTCTCGGTGCGCAAAAAACCGAGGACGTCGCCTTCGAACATCTCGATCCCGAACTCGCCCTGCCATCGGACAACCAGGCCCAACTCGCGTCCGGCAAACGCAGTTATCAAATTCAGACCGTCAACATCGCCAGCGTCCGTCTCCGCATCAAGAAACTCGCCGGCTCCGATCTCATCCGCGCCTATCAAGGATACCGCCACTACACCGGTCAGGGCCACGATGGAAAACAAATCCAACCCACCGCCCCGCTGCCATGGTCGCTCGTTTCGGGTGAAACCCTTGTGGACAAGGAGATTGTGATCGGAAATGGAATTGATACTTCCAAAGATATCACATTGCTCTGGGACGAACTCCTCCCCAAAGACCTTCGCAACGCGGCTCTCTTCGTCGATGTGACCGGCACTCCTCATCCGGAAGCGAAGAAAGAAGGTGGCCGCAATGCGCAAGCCATCATCCAACTCACGGACATCGGCCTCGCGTGGAAATTCACGCCGAAGGAAGCGCTGGTTTATGCATTTTCGTGCGAGACCGGCGCGCCCTTGCCGAATGTGAAACTCCAACTCTTTGGTGAAGACGCTGCCGCCCTCGATGCCGTCAGCACGGATGCCGCAGGACTCGCCACCGTTGCCCGCAGTGCCCCCGCCCGCCACCTGATCGCCTCGCTGGGGAATGATGCATATCTAACAGCCTTCGATTCCACCATCGCCACGGTCGGCATGTGGCATTTCCCCGTCCGCTATTCATGGAACACACCTGCCGAGTCCTCGCGGCAGGCATTTCTTTTCACCGACCGCTCGCTTTACCGCCCCGGCGAGACGGTTCGCATGAAAGGTATCCTGCGCACGCTTCGCGGAAATGCCGTGGAAGCACCGCAGGCCGGTCCTGCGCGGATCGTCATCCACGATCCCACGGACAAGGAAATCCTGGCGCAGGAGATCACGATTTCCGCGAACGGTTCCTTTGATTTCACCCACACACTCGCCCCATCCAAAACCGGCACCCACACGATCCGCTTGGAATTCACCGAGGAAATCGCCAAAGCCGGCACCGAGGAGGAATCCGAACTCGGTTGGTATGAACGCGAGCGCATCCTCGACAATGCCCGCTTTGAAATGCCGCTTCGGGTGGAGGAATTCCGCCGTAATGCATTTGAAATCACCCAGAAGATCGCCGCTCCCGCCATCGGTGCCACCACCGTGACTGCGGACCTCAGCGCCAAATATTATCAAGGCCAGCCCGTGGCTACCGGCAATGTGAAGCACTACAGCCGCATCACCACGCAGAACCTCTATCCGGAACGCTTCCGCGATTTTCAATTCGGCAATCACAAGACCTATGATTGGGGATATTGGTATCATTACTTCGGCTATCGGGATGACGATGGCGAGTCCACCCAGCACACTTCCAATCTCCAGGGCGAAGCACAGCTCAGCGCCGATGGCTCCGCCGCCATCACCGTGGAAATTCCACCCGCAGATTTCCCATCGCCGCGCGAAGTGGAAGTTTCATCGGAAGTGACAGATTCGAACAACCAGACACTCACCGCCCGCAGCAGCGCCGTGGTGCATCCCGCATCCGCCTATCTCGGCATCTCGCGAATCGACAGCTTGGTCCGCGTCGGTGAAACCGTGCCGTTGAAAATCGTGGCCATCGATACCAAGGAGCAGCCATTCAACGAGGCGCTCAAACTCACCGCCACCCTCACTCGTGAAATCAACACCGCCGTCAAAACGCAAACGCAGGATGGTGCCACCACCACCCGCAATGATGTGACGGAGGAAACAGTGGTAACATCCGAGTTCACCCTCGATCCCGCTGCTTCCGCCAAAGAAGGGCAGGAATTCACCATCACTCCCAAGGCAAACGGCCTGCACTATCTCACACTGCGCGGCACCGATCCCCAAGGCCGCCCCATCGCCACCGCCACGCGGATCTATGTCTATGGCACCAACGAATACCCATGGCTCTACGAAGATGGCATGCGCGTGAAACTGGTGGCGGAAAAGAAATCCTATCAACCGGGAGAAACCGCCCGCGTGCTCGTTCTTTCTCCCATCGAAGGCACCGCGCTGGTGACCGTGGAGCGTGAAAAAGTGCTACGCTCCTTCCAGGTGCAACTCAAGGCAGACAATCCAGTCATTGAAATTCCACTCACCGATGACGATGCCCCGAATGCTTATGTCTCGGTTCTCATTGTCAAGGGCTCCAAGGAATCCGCCCGCAATCACAAGGAACCGCAACTCCGTCTCGGCTACTGCGAACTCATGGTGGAAAACCGCCGCGACCGCCTCGCGGTGAATATCGATACTCCATCGGAAAGTTATCGACCCGGACAAGATATCACATTGACCGGCAGCATCAGCCTCAGCGATGGCAAACCCGCCGCCGGCGCGGAGTTGACATTCTATGCAGAGGATGAAGGCACGCTCGCCGTGATGGGTTATGAAACGCCCAACCCGATGGATCATTTCTACAAACCCCGCATCCTCGGCGTGGAAGCGGGAACCTCTTTCGAGTCTTTCATTTCCGAGGATCCGGAGATGCAGGATTTCCATAACAAAGGCTTCTTCGTCGGCGGCGGTGGAGATATGGGAAAACTCGCGGATTTGCTGCGCAAGAATTTCGATCCCTGCGCCACCTGGGCCCCGGCGATCATCACGGATACTGCGGGCAAGTTCAGTCATTCCTTCAAGCTGCCGGACACGCTCACCCGCTACCGCGTCATCGCCGTGGCGCATCACGGCACCAGCCGCTTCGGTCATGCAGAGTCCGCCGTTGTGGCGAAGAAGGATTTGATGTTGGAACCCAAATCACCGCGTTTTGCCCATCAAACCGATACCATCCACCCGCAGGTGCTGGTGCAGAATGCCTCGCGTTATTCCGGCACTTGGGAAATCCAATACAATGCCCACGCCGCCGATGGCACACCGATCTGCCGCGCCTTGGGAACTCCTACGGAAACCGTGAGCCTCGCGCCCGGCGCTTCCGCCAATCTGGTATTTCCCACACTCGCCGAGAATACCGGAGAAGCTGTGCTCACTTGGTCGGCCAAACCGGTTTCCCTCCAGAACGGCACGCTGAATGATGACCTCGTTCGCAGTTTGTCCGATGCCGTCGAGAACCGCTTCGAGGTGGTCTATCCGATGCCGCTCATCCGGCAGGTGAAGTTTGTAAAACTCGATCAACCCGGCACACCCATGGACCTCCGGAAAGCGCTCGATGCCAATCTGCTCGATGGCACCGGCAGCATGGATCTGGAGTTCGCACGTTCGCCTCTGGCGGAAGCCGCGGGGTCCATCGATTATCTATTGCAGTATCCTTATGGTTGTGTCGAACAAACCACCTCATCACTCATCCCATGGTACGCGGTGGACGATTTGCGCGATGTGATTCCGGCCTTCGCAAAACTGGAGCCTCACAAAGTCCAGTCCGCCATCCAGGCAGGTGCGGATCGATTGCTATCCATGCAACTCGCAAATGGCTCGTTCTCATACTGGCCTGGCAATTCCGAAACCGTGGATTGGGCCACTCCTTATGCCGGACTCGGCCTGATGATGGCCAAGGGCAAGGGTGCGAGTGTGCCGGAAACAGCAGTTGAGTCTCTCAGCCAGTATTTGATCGGCAGCCTGCGCGGCCTCGCCGATACCAAGTCCGCATCGGCTTTGGAATCCCATGCCCGTACGCTCTGGGTGCTTGCACTTTCCGGAAAACCACAAGCCGCATATCAAAGTGGGATGATCGATCGTCTCGCCGATCTCACCCCTTCGGCCCGCGCCCTGCTCGCCGCCGCCATCGTCACTGCCAACCCCAATGACAAACCCGTCGCCCGCGATGTGATGACTTCCAAAGTGCCACTTCAAATCAAGAATGATGATTGGATGATCTATTCGCCCGATCAGGCCCTGCAACTCATCGCATGGACATCCATCGATCCCGCCGGACCCGAGGCGCTGAAAACACTCGATCGCATGCTCAACGACCGCAATCCCTACGGCCATTGGCGCACTACCTGGGTCAATGGCTGGTCGCTCGTCGCCATGGCGCTCTATGCCGAGCATGAGGTAAACCGCGGCGAGTCGGTAGCCATCAACTTGGAAACCAATGATGGCGTGGAAGCCATTCACTTATCTCCGGACAAGCCCACCGCCGTCCGCAGTTTGAAACTCGGTCCCAACTTGAAACTCAACATCACGGCAGATCACGCCGCCTTCGTGAGAGCACGGGTCGCTTCCAAGCCACCTGTCGCTCCCATCCAACCGGTGGCGAAGAACGGGCTTTCCATCGACCGCCTCTACTACCGCGTCAATCCGGATGGTTCTGCCGAACCCCTCACCGAGCCCAAGCCCGGCGAACTCATCCGCGTTTCCCTTCGCGTGACCCTGCCCAAGGATGACAACCGTTATCTCGTCATCGAGGATCCGCTGCCAGCCGTGTTCGAGACCGTCAACACCGACTTCGCCTCCCAAAACAGTGCCCTCGGCGTGAAAACCAGTGAAAACGATTGGAACATCAGCCACTCCGAACTCCGCAGCGACCGCGCTGTGTTTTTCCTCGATCACGTCTGGCGCAAAGGCACCTACACCGTCAGCTACCTCGCCCGCTGCACCCTCGCCGGCCAAGCCACCGCCCCACCCGCCAAAGTGGAATCCATGTACGACCCCGAAAACTTCGCCCTCTCCGCCTCACGCGTCTTCGCGACCAAGTGAGGAGGGGGCAGAGTGCCCACAAGCGACCTTGCCGATTCGCCTGATTCGACTGATTGAACCGAAGTCCCCAAAGGGCCGCTCCGCAGCTCGCCATCCAGGAACCACCCGGCGGACCCAACGATTCATCCGCTGGGTAAGAGGACGGATCTGCAAGGTGGCGTGCTGGAGCACGGCTGGCACCCGCCCCGGCAAGCTGGGGGCTCAGCGTTCCCAAGCTGGGCGTTTGTTCTTGCGCAGGAGGATTTCGCGGCAAGAATCCGCGCCCCGCGCCGCGGTTCCACCCCATGAGCGATACACAATCTGCTACTGCCAATTCCCTTTCGGACAACGCCACTGTCGAACAAATCGGCGAAATCCTGCGTTCCCACCAATCGTTTGTCCTGCTCAGCCACGTGCGCCCGGATGGCGATGCCATCGGCTCGCAGCTCGCGCTTGGATTTTCGCTGATGGCGATGGGGAAATCCGTGCGCCTCGTCAATGAAGACGGCTTGCCGGAAAACCTGGCGTTTCTTCCCGGTTCGGAGCGCATCGAGACCCCGCCGGCCGAGCCGCTGGACGTGGAGGTGGCCATTGCCTTGGACACCGCGACCAAGCCGCGTTTGGGGGATGGGGCGCTGCACGCCGCTTCCAAGGCGAAGGTCTGGCTCAACATCGATCACCACGTTTCCAACCCGAAATACGGCGATTTCAATTTCATCGACTCCACCAGTCCTGCCACCGGGCAGATTCTCTACGATCTCATCACACAACTCGGCATGCCACTGCCCGCCGAGACTTGCGATGCAATCTACGTGGCAGTTTCCACCGATACCGGATCGTTCCAGTATCCATCGACCACGGCCAAGACCTATGAAATGGCCGCCGACCTCACCCGCCGCGGAGTGAATGTGGGGGAAATCAACTCGAAGACTTACGACGATCATCCCTACCGTCGTTTGGAACTCATGCGTGCCTTGCTCAACACGCTGGAGCGCAGCGAGGATGGTGTGCTGGCGCATTGGGAACTGCGGGATCAGACGCGCATTGATCTCGCGCTGCGTCCTGAGGACAGCGAGGGACTCATCGATGTGATCCGCGCGATCCGCGGTGTGCAGTTGGCGGTGTTCTTCGAGGAACTGGAAGGCGGCAAGATCCGGGTTTCCATGCGTTCGAAAGACAAGCGCTTGGACGTTTGCAAGATCGCGCTAGAGTTCGGTGGCGGTGGCCATGCATTGGCGGCCGGCATCCGCATGAAGGGACCGCTGGAAGAGGCGAAGGTGCTGGTCCTCGCGGCGATCCGCAGGCGCATCGATGAAGTGGCCGCAGGTGCGGTGTAAGGCGGGGAAAGTTCTCCGCGCGGCAAGAATGAAGATGTTTCGAGCGGAATGAATTCCGCGCTCCAATTTTTAACAGTTATATGAAAGCGAATCCCATGGACATGAACGGCCCGAGCGGCGTGTTGTTGATTGATAAAGCCCCGGAAATGACTTCCCACGATGTGGTGGCCATCGCCCGGCGTGCGCTCAACACCAAGAAGATCGGCCACTGCGGCACGCTGGATCCCATGGCCACGGGCTTGCTCATGCTGGTCATCGGCCGTGCCACCAAGATCCAGGATCTGCTCATGAGCGAGGCCAAGGAGTATGTGGGAACCATGACGCTGGGCGCCGTCACCAGCACGCAGGATCGTCAGGGCGAAATTCTCGAGAGCAAGGAAGTCCCCGCGTTTTCCGAAGAGGAAATTCGCAAGGCGTTCGATGCTTTCACCGGCGATTTCGAGCAAATCCCGCCGATGGTTTCCGCGATCAAGAAAGATGGCGTGCCACTCTACAAACTCGCCCGCAAGGGACAAACCATCGAGCGCGAACCCAGGCCGGTGAGCGTGACCGGATATCAAGTTACCCGCATCGAGTTGCCGGAAGTGGACTTCGTGGTCAATTGCTCAAAGGGATTCTACGTTCGCACCTATGCCCATGACATCGGTGAAAAACTCGGCTGCGGCGGCCACTTGAGCGCCCTGCGCCGCACACGTTCCGGAAAATTCACATTGGATCGCGCCGTCACCATCGCCGATCTCAAAACCGCCCCTCGTGAGGATCTGCTCAAAGCAATGGTCTCGCTCGCGGAGATCTCCCTCATGCGCGGCGCCTGATAGCTCCGCAAAAACAAGGAGCGGCGATATCGGATCGCCGATGCGGATGAGATGCGCATGAGAAAGAGCTTCGCGCCCTCCATGCACCTCCGCATCAGCACAGGCTCACCGCTCCACTCCGCCTTTGGGCGAAAGTGCAGCAAATGAACAAGGCAGGGACCGATCCTTCCTGGCCCGGCGTAGCTTTCGCGAAGACGGCCGGGCGGTCCAGCGAAAGTGGGGTGAATGAAAAAAGGCAGGGACCGATCCTCCCTGGCCCGGCGTAGCTTTCGCGAAGACGGCCGGGCGGTCCGGTGAAAGTGCAGCGAATGAAGAAAGGTAGGGACCGATCCTCCGGGCGGTCCGGCGAAAGTGTCGCGAATGAAAAAGCCGATGTGA
>JALOTR010000433.1 GCA_025457805.1 Akkermansiaceae bacterium
TGGCCACGCGAGGACGGGCCGCCGGAGCTGCCAGTGCGGAAGGTCTGGATGGTTTCCAATTCCTCCCGCAGGATGATCGGATAGATGAGGGAGAGCCAGATTTTCCCGGAGGAAATGGTGACATCCTCATCCATCAGGCGGCCTTCGAAGTCGGGAAAATTCTTGCGGCTGTAATCGCCCGTGACGGTGAAGGAGGCGCAGGGGTGGCCGTCCACGGGCTCGAATCCATCGAGGACGAGCGCGAAGTTTCCCTTTTTCCCACCTTCTAACAGCATCGGCAGGGTGTCACCGGTGACGACGAGCTTGTCCCCCGGCTTGAAGCGGTGTTTCGAGAACCACATCGGCCGCGGGGCGGCGGCGTTCTCGATGAGCAGGCGATCGAAGACCGGGATGATTTGTTTGGAAATGATGGCCGAGCGGAAGGTATCGACGCCCTCCGCGGTCCACGAATCGCCCTTGCGGCGGAAATTGATGGGCAGCTTGGTGGGGGCGATTTGTTCGAGCGGGTTGGTGGCGGATTTTTCCTCCTCGCCCGCTTTGGCGGCGGGGATGGAGTAGCTGGTGTTTTCGAGGGTGTAGCGGACGTGATTGGCGGCGCGTTCGATTTTCGAAACGTGGACTTCCGTGCCGTTGATGAGGTCGGTGCGCTTCTCGATGGCGGATTCGTTGAAAAGCCTCCCTGAGATCGACTTGCGGCGGGTGATGCGGACTTCCACGCGCGGCGGGAATGGCAGGTCCTTGCGGAAAACGACTCCTTCCGGGGTTTGATCGACGAGTTTCTGGAGGGCGGGATCCACTTCCCCGCCGGTGCCGCCGGTGTTTTCCGCGATGGTGTCTTTGACGGCGGATGAAGCCTTGTCGGCGAGGTTGCGGGCCTTGTCGCAGGAGCTGAGGCTGAGGACCAGGGTGAGGCTGGTGATGAGGGTGGTCCGGAATTTCATGGGATGATGCGGCCTTTGCAATCGAGCTTTTGATTCATCTCGATGGCGGGGTTTTGTTCGCTGGATTCGCCGACGATCACGGCGGGCACGCCGGCGACGGTGGTGTGGGGAGGCACGTCGTTGAGGACCACGCTGCCGGCACCGACTTTGGCGCCGGTGCCGATTTCCACGCGGCCGAGAATTTTCGCCCCGGCTCCGATGAGCACGCCGGAACGGATGATCGGGTGGCGGTCGCCGGTGTCCTTGCCGGTGCCGCCGAGCGTGACTTCGTGGAGGATGGAAACGTCATCCTCGATGATCGCCGTTTCGCCGACCACGAAGGAGGTGGCGTGATCGAGCAGGATTCCGCAGCCGATCTTTGCGGCGGGGTGGATGTCCACGGCGAAGGCCTCGCTGGCGACACTTTGCAGGTAAAGTGCGAGCCAGCGGCGGCCATCGCGCCAGAGTTGGTGGGCCACACGGTAGGTGGTGAGGGCGAGGAAGCCTTTGAAGAACAGCAGCGGCTCCAATTGCGAAAAACAGGCTGGATCGCGTTGATGCATGGCGACCAGATCGCGCATGGCGCTATGGACGAGGTGGGGATTTCCCTCAAACACGCTGGTGAGCAGCGGCTCCATCGCCGAGCGCGGCATGTCTTCCCGGGCGAGGCGGCGGGCGAGCCGCGCACCGAGTGCGCATCCCGGAGTCTGGCGGGTGAGGATCACGTCATTGACGAGGTGCTGGAGGGTGGGTTCTTCCACGACCACCCGCTGGGCCTCGGAGCGGAGGGTTTCCCAGACTTGTTGGATATCCGCCGTCTTTCCGGCACACAGCTTGTTGGCATTCTTGCTCGCCGGGCGGGCATCGGTTTGTTGGGATTCGCTCATGAAGATCTCGCAGAAATTGGAATACGCGTGCCGGGCGTTGGCCCAGCTCGCGAAGCACCATGACGGGAGGACTCTTACACGGCTGGAGGACTTAGCGCAACGCGAAGCAGTCTCCGGAAATTTTCTGGTGCAAATCCTCAACGATCTCCGCCGCGCCGGGCTCATCGACAGCCGCCGGGGCAAATCCGGCGGATACCTGCTCGGCCGGGCACCGGAGGCCATCACGCTGCGCCAGATCGTGGATGCGGTGGACCCCGCCCTTCTGCAATGCTCGGTGAGCCGCGAAGGTGAATCCGGTCCGGCTGTCCGCAATGCGTGGGACCAAATTTCCACCAGCCTCCAGCAGGCGCTCGATCAAATCACGCTCGAATCGCTTGCGAGCAGCGCGGGCGGACCCATGTTCTACATTTGAGCAGGCGGGGATTCCCTGAAGATCCGGCCGCCGGACACGTAATCTAGTTTCCTTTTCCCATGATCCGCTGGTTTGCCCGCAATGACATTGCCTCGAATTTCCTCATCATCGCCATCTTGCTGTGGGGAGGTTACTCGGCGGTGGAGCGGGTGCCGCTGGAGGTGCAGCCGGCGCTGAAGTTTGAGGAAATCGACATCAACGTCTCCTACCGTGGCGGCAGTCCGGAAGACGTGGAAAAGGCGGTGGTCATCCCGATCGAGAGCGCGCTCGAGGGATTGCAGGGAGTGGACTCGATCGAGGCGGAAGCGCGCAGCGGCAATGCCCGGGTGAGGGTGATCGCCAAGGAAGGCAAGGACACCAAGGAGTTGTTGGAGGATGTGAAGACCCGGGTGGCGCGCATCACGACCTTTCCCCAGGAAATCGAACCGCCGCAAATCAACGTTCCGGACAGCAACCTGTGGTTCGATGTGATCAAGGTGGCCGTGGCGGGCGAGATGGATGAGATCGACCTGCTCCGCGCGGCTCGCCGGGTGCGGGATGATTTGATCGAGATGCCGGGCATCTCCCAAGCGGCGATTCAGGGCAACAGCCCATTGGAAATCTCCATCGAGGCCGATCCCATGCGTCTGCGCGACTTCGGCCTTACCTTCGCGGATCTCAGCGCGGCCATCCAGCGCTCGTCGGTGGATCTTCCCGCCGGACAAATCCAAACGGACGAAGGCAGCCTGATGATCCGCTCGAAGGGCCAGGCTTATGTGCGGGATGATTTCGAAAACATCGTCATCCAAAACCGCGATGGCGCGGAGGTGAGCCTGGGCAAGGTGGCGAAGGTGAGCGATGGCTTCGAGGAAAACCGCAAGATCCTGCGCTTCAATGGCAAGCCCTGCCTGCTCATCGAGGCGCTGCGCCTCAACGATGAAAACGCCTTGGAAATCGCCGCTTCCGTCAAAAACTACGCGGCCACGGCGAGGGAGCGATTTCCCGAAGGCATCACTCTTCATATCTGGGATGACTCGTCCGAAGAACTCGAAGGACGGCTGGGCACTCTGTTAGGGAGTTTGGTGCAGGGCAGCCTTTTGGTGCTCATCGTGCTCGGTTTGTTCCTGCGACCAAGCATCGCGTTCTGGGTGACGCTCGGAATTCCGGTTTCGTTTGCCGGTGGTTTCATCCTCATGCCATGGTTCGGCATCACCGCGAATGTGATGAGCATTTTCGGATTCATCATCGTGGTGGGCATTATCGTGGATGATGCCATCGTCACGGCAGAAAATGTTTATATCAAATTGCGGGAAGGCATGGATCCGCTGGAAGCCGCCACGAAGGGCACCGAGGAAGTAACGCTTCCCGTCACTTTCGGCGCGCTCACCACGATCGTGGCTTTCATTCCGCTGATGTTTTTCGAGGGGTTTTACGGGTCCTTCACCAAGCAGATTCCGCCCGTGGTGACGGCGGTGTTGTTGTTTTCCCTCATCGAATCGAAGTTATGCCTTCCGAGCCATCTGAAGCATGTGAAAGTGCACCGCAAGCGGCTCAACATCTTCGAGCGCTTCCAGAAATCCATCGCGGATGGCTTGGAAAACTTCGTGGATCGTTTCTATGATCCGTCCCTGCGTTTTGCCGTGCGGCACCGCTATGTCACGCTCTCGCTCTTCATTGCGGCGGGCCTTGCTTCGTTGGGTTACTTCAGCAGCGGT
>JALOTR010000434.1 GCA_025457805.1 Akkermansiaceae bacterium
CAATGCCGACACTCCGGAGCAAACCCGCATCGCGGTGGCCTTCGGCGCAACCGGCATCGGCCTCACCCGCACCGAACACATGTTCTTCGAAGGTGACCGCATCGATGCCATGCGCGAGATGATTCTTGCGACCACTCTGGAAGACCGCAAGGCCGCCCTGGCCAAGCTGCTTCCCTATCAGCGCGAGGACTTCACCGGCATCTTCACCACCCTCAAGGGACTGCCCGCCACCATCCGTCTTCTGGACCCGCCGCTTCACGAGTTCCTTCCGCACTCCAAGGAGCAGCAGATGGACCTCTCCCGCAAGATCGGCGTGCCGGTTGAGAAAATCATCCAACGCGTGCACGACCTGCACGAGTTCAACCCGATGCTCGGTCACCGTGGTTGCCGCCTCGGCATCGCCTATCCGGAAATCACCGAGATGCAGGCACGTGCCATCTTCGAAGCCGCAGCCGATGTGGCCAAGAAGAAGATCAAGGTGAAACCCGAGGTCATGATCCCACTGGTTGGTTTCTCCAAGGAGTTCGATCTCCAGGCGGAAATCGTCCACGCCACCGCCAAGGCCGTCATGGCTGAGAAGAAGGTGAAGTTCGAATACCAAGTCGGAACCATGATCGAAGTCCCGCGCGGTGCCCTCACCGCCGACGAGATCGCGAAGGGCGCCGAGTTCTTCAGCTTCGGCACCAACGACCTCACCCAGACCGCTCTCGGCATCAGCCGTGACGACATGGGCGCCTTCATGATGCCCTACATCGAGAACGAAGTGTTCAAGAAGAACCCCTTCGCCACCCTCGATACCACCGGCGTGGGCCAACTCATGGAAACCGCCGTCACCAAGGGCCGCAGCACCCGACCGAACATCAAGCTCGGCATCTGCGGCGAACACGGTGGTGATCCGGACTCCGTCAAGTTCTGCCACAAGCTCGGACTCAACTACGTTTCCTGCTCGCCTTACCGCGTGCCCGTCGCCCGCCTCGCCGCCGCCCAAGCCGCGATCGAGGAAGCCGCCAAGGCACCTGCTCCAAAGGCAAAGAAAGCCGCCAAGAAGGCAGCGAAGAAGAAGTAATTTGTAGCGGCGGTCTGTGACCGTCGTTTACCCTCACAAAGCCGCCTCGGGAAACCGGGGCGGCATTTTATCATGCAGCCCTGAGTTCTGCATCCACAGCGGACTGGACATCTCACTGTCTTGTCATAGTCTCTCGACATGATTCAATCAGTCGAAGATCTTGCCCACGGGGCGATTCAGTTGCCGCCTGACCAACGATTCATTCTTGCTCAAAGAATCTTGGAGAGCGTGGAACCGGACCAGTCTGAAGAAATTGATGAAGCCTGGGAGGTGGAAATCCGCAAGCGGATCAAACAATCTGATGGTGGCGAAACCAAAGGAATTCCCGCAGAGCAGGTGTTCTCGGAAATCGACCGCCGCCTTCTCTCATGAAAGTGGAATTTCTTCTGGAGGCGCGAGACGAGTTGATTGAGGCCGCCGTCTATTACGAGGAGATGCAACCGGGTTTGGGAATGCGTTTCAGGAACGAGGTGGCGGAAATCGTGGTTACAATTCAGCAACATCCGCTGTTATGGCGTGAACGGCATGGAGGATTCCGCCGGGTGAACTGTCCCGTCTTTCCATACTATGTTGCCTATTTCATTCGCAAAAATGTTGTGGTGATTGCTGCGGTGGCTCACTCAAGCCGCTATCCCGACTACTGGAAGGAACGCATGAAATGATGCCGATCACTCCACGTTCTGCACCTGCTCGCGGATTTTCTCCAACTCGGTCTTTGCCTCGACGATGACTTGTGCGATGCCCGCGTCGTTGGCCTTGGAGCCGATGGTGTTGAACTCGCGGAACAATTCCTGACAGAGGAAATCCAGCGCGCGCCCCGGTGGTTCGGCGGCTTCGAGGTATTCGCGGAATTTTGTGAAATGGGAATCCAGCCGCGTAAGTTCCTCGCTCACATCACAGCGGTCGGCAAAAAGCGCGAGTTCCTTGACCACGCGTTCGTCCGAAGGATCGAGATCGAGGCCCGCATCGCGCAGCCGCTTGCCTAACAGATCACGTTGGCGCAGCAGCCGCTGGGGTGCATCCGCGGCGATTTTTTCGGTGAAGGAAACCAGCGTGCCGAGCCGCGCAAGGAAGTCCGCCTTCAAGTGCTCGCCCTCGCTTTTCCGCATCGCGACCAAGCCCGCAAGCGCATCATTCAGTGCCGGCTCAATGGCCAGCCACGCCTGTTCGGCATCGATTTCAAGGCCTCCAAGCGAAACAATTCCCGGTTGTCTCAAATAGTCCGAAGCCGTCGGCAACAGCGGATGACCCACCGTTTTCCCCAACTCGATGAACGCATCATGGAAGGCATGCGCAAGTGCCGCATCCACCCGGATCGCCGCCGATGTTCCCTGCGCCCGTTCGATGGTGATCGCCACCTGGATCCTCCCCCGTGATGCCACGCCGAGCACGGCCTTGCGGACCCGTCCCTCCAACTCCGAAAGCTCGCGCGGGACCAGCACGACTACTTCCGCCTGCTTGCGGTTCACCGATCCGATTTCCACATTCGCGTGCCACTGCTCCGTCGCCGAGGAGCCCCGGCCAAATCCAGTCATTGATTGCATGAATGCGATTGTGACGGCCTCGCAGGAAATGAAAAGAACGCATCGCGTGGCTTTTGATCTGATGAAATGAACGTTTGAGGGATGGAACCAGGTTGTCTGGCGTGGGCGAGTGTCCGGTGAATGGCGTCGAGCACCCGATCAAGATTTTTTCCAAGGTCGGCAGTGAGGAATCGCAGGATGAAATAGCCGTGTTCCTGAAGGAGAATGTCCTTTCGCCGATCTCGCCGATACGAGTCGGGGTCGCCCAAATGTTGGTCGCCATCCAACTCGATAACGATATGATGTTCGGGAGATAGAAAATCGACCTCCATGTTGCCGCGATCATCGAAGGGGATGGGCAACAGCGCATTGAGCTGGAAGCAATCTTTGGTGGTGGGCAGACTTTGCAAACGCTGATAAAGAAAACTCTCACTCGCGCTGCGGGCCTGCGGGTGATGCGTTTGGGTCACATGGACAAAGAGCCGGGCGAGCGGAGGATCGACGCCATCGCGGATCAGGCGGCGCACGCTGGCGGCATAGTCCTTTTTCCACTGGGGATCGAGCGGAAGCGGGACATCGGCGGGCCAACCCGGCAGGGCGCTTGCAGGAAGCAGGATGCTGTAACCTATGGCTTCGTAGCCCTCGCAGCGGCGGTCAAACATCCGTGACAGCATCGGGATATCAAGATCGGCATAATCATATATCCGCACGACTTTTTTGCCGTCATGCAGGCGGTGAAGTCGTCCTGCATATTGGGCGATGGTGCCTTTCCACGAGACGGGCATGGTGAGAAACAAGGTGTCGAGTTGCGGATCATCGAAGCCTTCCCCGACATAGCGGCCGGTAGCGATGATCAATCGGGGCTCGTCTTTTGGAATGGATGCAAGTTGCTCGTTGGCTGCCTTGAGATCCTTTTTGGATAAACCGCCCTTGAGCGCGATCAAATGACGCACTTCCGGTTCTAACAAACGGGTGAGCAGTTCGATGTGTTCAGTGCGTTCCGTGAGAACCAGCGGGCTGCGATCGGCGCGCAGGGCGCTTAGAATTTCAGAAACGATCATCCGGTTTCTGACATCATCTTGATGAAGTGCCTGACAAATTTGCTGGAAGGCATGGCGCGGGTCTTCGTCCAACTCACCTGGAATCCGAAAACCGGTGGGACGCACAATGACTTCATGTGCGAAAGGACGCTGGGTGGCTTGTTGCTTTGCATCGACACGGTGGCGCATCGGTCCGCATTGCATGTGAATGATGGGATGGTGGCCATCCTTGCGCGTCACCGTGGCGGACAAGCCGAGAACATAACGGGCTTTGGCA
>JALOTR010000435.1 GCA_025457805.1 Akkermansiaceae bacterium
GCGCTCGCCATTCCAAACAGGATCTTCGTTCTGTCGCAACATTTCAGTGAGTCGATCGAGTCCGGATTTTGGAACAAGCAGCCACTTGGGCCACTGCCAAGGCTGGTTGGGGCGGCGCATGCCGACATCGAGAATGACCCACGAGTAATGACATGCCGGAACATTCGGATTTCCCACCCGATGCCGTTGCCATGGCCGGGTGATGGTGATTTCTCCTGGGCCCACTGTCATGGATTTCCCGCCGACTGCGAAAGGCAGCCTTCCAGCGGACACGTCATCCCATGCGTTTTCCTCCAATCACCAATCCCAAAACCCATGAAAATCGGCTGCTTCGCCCTCATCCAACCGTTCTCGCCCATGCGGCGGCAATTTGAACTCATCCGCCAGCTTGGCTTCGATTATGCGGATCTAACAGACAATCACGACGGTGCCACGCTCGGCACGGAATATGGCTTCTCGGCATCGTTCAGCCTGGATTCCCATCCAGCGACCATCCTTGACATGGTGATCGAGTTCAACCTCACGCTCACCAGCGTTTGCGCCCATGCCAACCTGCTGGACCCAACTTCGCCGGACCGCTATGCCACGGCGGAAATCATCAAGGCGATCAAGCTCGCGCACTTCTTGGGAGTCAAACAAGTCATCACCACCGAGGGCGATCCGAAGACGGACTTCGGCCATCATCTCACCGATGACCAACGCCTCTTCAGTATCCGCGAAAAACTCCACGAACCGATCCGCTGGGCGGCAAGCCTGGGCATCGAGTTGTTGCTGGAGCCACACGGCATCCTCACCGACACCGTGGACGGCATGAGCCGCATTCTCGATGCGCTCGGCCACGAGCAAACCGTGGGCATCAATCTTGATACCGGAAACTCATGGCTGGGCGGTGGCGATCCGCTCCAATTCGTGAAAACCTTCGGCCCTCGCATCAAACACGTGCATTGGAAAGACATGCCGGAAGAATGGCTGCCGAAACGTGGCAGCCAGTTCGGCTGCGGCATGGGGCTCATTCCTTTGGGCGCCGGAATTGTCGGCATCGAGGCCATCGTCAAGGAACTCCTCGCCACCGGCTTCGACGGCCCCACAACGCTTGAAATCGCTGGCGAGGAAGCCGTCAAGGTTTCAGCCGAACGCCTCCGCCAGTGGGCGGCCTGAAAACCCAACTTCAAAATCCATGAACACCAGTCGCCGAAGTTTCCTTACCACATCCACTGCTGCATTCGCCTCGCCTTTCGTCCTGACATCCCGCCGTTCCCTTGCGGCGGATGCCGCGGGCCGCACCATCCGCCTCGGTCACATCGGTGTGGGAGGCCAGGGGTCTGGCTTGATGCAAAATTTCCTCTCAGTCCCAGGAGCCCGCTCCGTCGCCATTGCCGATCCGTTCCTCAATCGCCGGGAACTTGCTGGCCAGAAAGTGAAGGAAACGCAAGGTCATGATCCCAAGCTTTACAGCGACTTCCGGGACTTGCTTGCCGATCCCAACATCGACGCTGTCATCATTGCCACGCCAGACCACTGGCATGTGCCCATCGGTCTTGCCGCCGTGCGTGCGGGCAAGGACGTTTATATTGAAAAACCGCTCGGCCACACGCTCGCCCAAAACAAGGCGATGCTCGATGCCTGCGTGAAGAACGACCGCATTTTCCAATACGGCACCCAGCAGCGCAGTCAGGAGATTCTTCGTCGCGGCATCGAACTTGTAATCAATGGAGCCATTGGTGAAATCGAACGCATCGACATCTGGGCCCCCAAAGGAAATGGCGGAGGATCACTCGAAGAAATCGCTGTGCCGGATGGACTCGACTACGACCTCTACATTGGCCCCGCACCGATGAAGCCCTGCAGCAAGGACCGGATCAGCAGTCCCGGATCCTGGTATTGCTCCGACTACGCGATCGGCTTCATCGCCGGGTGGGGTGCACATCCCTTGGATATATCAATCTGGGGTCTCGACTACGATCAACAGGGGCCCTTCAAAATCCGTGGAACCGGAACCGTCGCCACGCCCGATGCGTTGTTCAACACGATCACCTCATGGGACGTGCGGATGGAGTTTGCCGGAGGCATCAAGTCCCATTTCATGAGCGATGACATCGCCAAGCCGATTGTGGAAACCTATCGGAAAAGCTGGGACAACAACGGAACCACCTTCTTCGGTTCCAAAGGCTGGGTGAGTCTCAGTCGCGGCAGCTATGCCGCCAGCGATCCGGATATGTTCCGGATCAAACAAGGTGCGGATGCCAAGCGTGTTCCCTATCAACAAAGCTACTACAAAGCTTTCGTTGATGCCGTGCGCGACCACACTCCAAGCATTGCGCCGATCACCGATGCCGTGCGTTCGGATGCCTTGAGCCATCTATCAGTGCTCGCCATTCAATCCGGCAGCGAAGTCGTCTGGGATCCCAAAGCCTATCGTATCGTCACTCCGGAGCCGCTCAACGAGCGCATGAGCAGCCCGGTCCGCGGCGAATGGAAGCAGAGTTGATAGGTTTTGCCTCCGGGAGGCAGGCGCAGGATGATTGAAATCGCGGTTGGCAGGATATGTAGTGCTGCGTCCTATTCTCCCATTCAATCCAACCCTTTGCGGGGATTCATGCGTTTGTAATCCGCCTTGCTCGGCTCGCCACCAAATTGTTTCCAATAGCGGACGGCGAAGGGATTGAGCTTCGGGCCAATGGCCTTTTCGTTGACCATGAGCGGCAAGGATTCCTCCCACCATCGGTCGAAGACGGTGGCGAGTTCCTTCACCACTTCGGGATGTTGTGCTGCGATGTCGTTTTTCTGGGCGTAGTCTTTTGATAGATCAAACAACTGCCAGGCTGGTCTTGCACCGCCTTTCTCGCTGACCATCGCCCAGCGGGTGTTGCGGACGGCAGCCATCTTGAATTTCGATTTGTTGGGGTCATCACCTTTTGGCCAGCGGCCTTG
This sequence comes from Akkermansiaceae bacterium, assembly GCA_025457805.1. GTDB lineage: Bacteria > Verrucomicrobiota > Verrucomicrobiia > Verrucomicrobiales > Akkermansiaceae > Luteolibacter. Next base: position 2,932 of record JALOTR010000435.1, read on the forward strand.
ATGGGTGATGAGATGGCGGTCGGGCCAATTCGCGCCGGGACTTTCGAGCAATGGCTTGAGGCTGCGGCCCTCGATCTGGCGCTTCGCCTCGGTGGAGAGGGTGGTTCCGGTAACTTCTGCCAATGTTGGGAAAACATCAATGTGGGCTGCGAGCGCTTTGCTTTCACCGGGTTTCCATGTCCCCGGCCAGCGCCAGAAGGACGAGGATCGGGTGCCACCGAGCCAGGGACTGCCCTTGGCTCCTCTCATGCCAGCATTGAAAACGGAGGCACCTGCTGCGGTGCCATTGTCGTTGATGAAGATGACGATCGTGTTTCGCTCGATACCCCATTCCTTGAGGTCGGCGAGCAGCTTGCCGATGTTGTCATCAATGTTGTGGATCATGCCATAGAAGTGGGCGAGCTGTTTGTTAGGGACCTTGTCATCGTAAAGCGCCGCGTCTTCGGGCTTGGCGATGTAGGGGCTGTGCGGGGCATTGGTGGCTATGTGGGTGAAGAAGGGTTTGCCGGCCTCGTTCTGTGATTTCATCCAGCCGCGTGCCTGTTGGAAAAACACATCGGTGCAATAGCCCTCCGTCTTCACGAACTTGTCGTTGTGCAGGATGGCGGGGTTGAAATACTTGTTGCCCGGCGCATCACCGCAGGAGCCCGGAAAGGATTGGCCGATGCCACCGCCGCCGTGGATGAACATTTCCGTAAAGCCGCGAGCGGTGGGAAGATACTCCGCCTCATCGCCAAGGTGCCACTTGCCGAAGATGCCGGTGGCGTAGCCTGCGTCACGAAGTGTCTCCGCGAGCGTGATCGTGCCGGGTGCAAGTCGCTCACGCTCGAGGATGGTGTGGGTGACGCCGTTCTTGAACTCATGGCGTCCGGAGAAGAGCGCGGAGCGTGTCGGCGCGCAGGTGGGGCTGACATGGAAATCCTCGAAGCGCACACTCTCCGAGCGCAGTTGGTCAAGATGCGGGGTTTTCAGGAT
>JALOTR010000436.1 GCA_025457805.1 Akkermansiaceae bacterium
GGTGACGGCCCAGACGCCGGTGAGGATGAGCGAAAGCGGTGCGCGGAGAAAATAGAACGCAGCCGAGGACAACATCAGTCCCACCCCGCCCCAGATCCAGATCGGCAGGACGGTGAAGGCGGCGAATTTGTCCGGCTGGCGGGCGAAACAATAGGCGGTGAAGGCATGCAAGACCAAGGAAAGCCCCACGAGAATCCATCCGGAGCGGCGTCGGAATGAAGACATGGCGGATGGGGAAAATTGGCCGGAAACGGCGCGCGGCCTGGTGGATTACATGCCGGGAATGCCAAGGCCACCGGTGAGCTTTTTCATCTCTGCCGCTGCCTTGTCCTTGCCGGTGTTGATGGCGTCCTGCACACCCTTGAGGATGAGCTCCTCCAGGAATTCCACATCGCTGGGATCGACCACCGAGGGATCGATCTTGATCGAGAGCACATCGCCCGAGCAAGTGGCTGTCACGCTCACCTTGCCGCCGCCGACGCTGGCCTCGACGGTTTGTTTGGCGAGTTCTTCCTGTTTTGCGGCAAGCCCGGCCTGCATTTGCTGGGCTTGTTTCATGAGTTTCTGGATGTTCATAAAGGGGATCTGGTGGGTGGTTAGAAAATTGATCAATTGCTGGAAACCACGCGGCCTTCGAAATTATCGAGCGCGGCTTGGATGAGCGGGTCTTCGTGGAAGGTGTCATCGGCCGGAGCGGGCGCGGCGGGTTCGGGTGCGGCGGCGGGTTTTTCCTCTTCCTTCCAAGGCGGTGGCTCGGGGGCGGGTGGGGGTTCGGTGACTTCGGGTGCGGCTTCGATGAGCGACTCGAAGGCGGAAAAACCTTTGGTGGTCGCAGCCTTGGGCGGCGGGATCTCGGTGGATGGATCCGGTTTCCATTCCTTGGCAACAGGGATGGGCTCGGGCTCAGGCTCGGGTTCCGGTTCGGGCTCCGGGCTTGCCACGGGGGCGGCTGGAGGTGTTGGAGCGGGCGTGGCTTCGACCGGTGGAGCCGGAGTTGCTGCCACCGTGGGTGCCGGACGGGCCGGGGCAGGGGCGGAAACGGCATCCGCCGAGGTAAAGTCCGCGCCTTTGGTGAGCACCTTGATGACGTCGGTGATGCGCACTTCGCCAAGGGTCTGGATGCACTTGATGACGCCGAGTTCGAAGTGAAGGCGCTTGTTGGTGGCCCATTTCATGCGGCCCTCGGTCTCCGCAAAGACATCGATGGCGGCCAGGATGCGGTCGGGCGGGTAATCATTGGCCGCATCGAGGAGTTGGCTCCACATTTCCTGCGGAATGCCCTCGCCATCGGCAGAAGGATCGAGCTTCGCAATCAGCAGGGCGCGCAGGCAGCCGATGAGTTCGCCGAGGAGTTGGGAAAGTTCGCGGCCGCTTTCGGCTTCCTTCTGGATCAAGGAAAGCGCGTTCGGGGTCTCGCGGGCGAGCAGGGCGGAAGTGAGCGTGGCCACCTTTTCCCGCGAGGTGAATCCGAACACATCGAGCACGTTTTCCTCGTGGATGTGATCGCCACAGAAGGCCACGAGCTGGTCGAGCATCGACTGGGCATCCCGCATCCCTCCATCGGCCCCTTTGGCGATGGCCCAGGCGGCGGTTTTTTCCAAGGTGATCCCTTCCTCGCTCGCGATGTGGAGCAGGTGCTGGGCGATGGTTTCGGTCGGGATGGGCCGCAGGTCGAAGCGTTGGCAGCGGGAAAGAATGGTCGGCAGGATCTTGTTCGCCTCGGTGGTGGCGAAGATGAATTTCACGTGCGGTGGCGGTTCCTCCAGCGTCTTGAGCAACGCGTTGAAGGCCGCATTCGAGAGCATGTGGACCTCATCGATGTAGTAAATTTTGAACTGCCCCCGCGCCGGGGCGAAGCGCACGGACTCGCGCAGGTCGCGGACTTGTTCGACGCCGTTGTTGGAGGCACCGTCGATTTCCAAAACATCCAGCGAGCGGCCTTCTGCGATCTCGATGCAGACGTCCTCATCGGGATTGAAATCCGCGTTCGGGCCGCCGGTGCAGTTGAGCGCCTTGGCCAGAATGCGGGCGGTGGACGTCTTGCCGGTGCCGCGCGGTCCCACGAAAAGATAGGCGTGGGCCAGCCGCTTCTGCTCGATGGCATTGCGCAAGGTGCGGACGACGTGATCCTGGCCGAGGACGTCGTTGAAGGTTTTGGGTCGGTATTTCCGGGCGAAGACCTGATAGCTCACGGCGGAGAGTGTAGGGAACTCGGCGGGTTTGTCATGGCCGAGTTTCAGGGAAACGGAAAAACCTTGTGGATACTGCCCGGGAAGTCGGTGGAAATGGACTCAATCGTCTCAATATCAGAGAAAAGAAGATATTTCCCGCTGCCACGGATCGGATAGCTCAGGGAGTCGCGGAGGATCTGCATGGCGGCCAGCCTGCGCATCTCCCGGCAAGCGGCAATGTGAAACAGCAGCCCGTTTTTTCATCGACGGCGGGATTGCTGGACCCGCGATGTGCCGCTAGAGTCCGCGCCATGGATGAGATTCGGAATTCGGGCAATCGTCGCAAGAAGGGCTTTCCATGGTTCGGCGCGGCGTTTCTGGCCCTGATCGTGGGCGGCATCGGCCTGTGTTTCACCTCATTTCCCGCCAAGGTGAAACGCGGTCTCAAGGAAATCATCGCCCCGAAGCCAGTCGTGATGGCTCCCGATGAGGACGACATCCGCCGGCAGATCGAGTCGCGTCTGCGCAGCGAGATGGAGGAGGAATTGGAACGCGAGGTGGCGGCCATGAAAAAAGCCGCGGCGGAAAAGGAATCCCGTGAATCCAGCGAGCAGCCTACGGTCCCCGAAGCGCCGGGCGAGCCATCGCTTGGCAGCGTCACCGATGTCCGCAAGCTGCGCTCGGGCATTCCCTTCAAGACCGAGGTCATCGTCGAAAAAGGCGGCATCGCCTCCAAGGAACGCACGGACGATTCCAGCTACACCGCATCCTATCAACTCAAGTTCAAGGTGCCCGCCCCGGCGAAGACGATGGCGGAATTGGAGGCATCCAATCCCGATCTCGCCAAGGTCCTTCCCGGCCTGCCCGCCTTGATGGAAAAAGCAGAGGTTTCCTCGTGGTTCAACAAAATCTACGACAACAAAACCGAACGCATCCGCCGCGATGCGAACACCCTCAACGAGCTGCTCACCAAGCACAACCTCTACGACCTCGAAACCATCCTCCACCTCCGCACCAGCGCCGGAAAACCCGTGTTTTTCATCCAATCCGAGATGGACGTGGTCTCGGACGGCTCCGATGGCGACCGCCTGCCCACGATGCCGGATGACATCGTCAATTCCACCCACTATCAACCTTTCACCAGTTATGGCTGGCCCAAGAAAACCCCGACGCCCAACCCGATGGTCGCCGGTTGGGAAAAGCGCCTTGCCGGTGCGGAGAAGGAACTCGCGGACCGTGGCACCAGCGCCGAGCGCAAGGCATGGCTGCGCGAGCGGATCACCTTTCTCAAGCGCGGCATCGCCGATCTCAAGGGCCGGAGTTTCCTCATCGCGGAATACGATCCCTTCATCGTCATTCCCGTAAACATCCTCCTCGCAAGCGACAGTTTCGCACCCAATGTAGGCGATTACGCGGTCGTCATTTACGGAAAAAAAGCCTATCCGGCCATCGTCGGTGATGGCGGGCCCACCTTCAAAGCCGGTGAAGCCTCACTGCGCATGGCACAGGAGATCAACCCCAAGTCCTCCCCCTACAGCCGACCGGTCTCCGATCTCAAAGTAAGTTATGTCGTTTTCAGCGGCAGCCGCGATGCCCAGAAGGGACCTCCCGATTACGAAAAATGGCGGCAGAAATGCCACGAGCTTCTCAACACCATCGGCGGCCTCGGCGATGGAGTGGAACTCCACACCTGGACCGACCTGCTCCCGAAACCGGAGCCGCCCGCATCTGCG
>JALOTR010000437.1 GCA_025457805.1 Akkermansiaceae bacterium
ATGTCCGTTTGGGTAGGCCTTACAACTTTTCGCATTGAACGGCTGAATGCACAGGCCGACTATTACCTTCCACGGACAGATGAAGATGGCAAGTGGCGGATATCTCAGAAGGCGACACCTCACGATCAATTGCGGGGGCTGGTCGGAGGAATCGGGCTATTTCAATATTTATTGGCTCCCTTGTTGATTGCATTCTCTGCATTGTATTTCTCGCGCCATAAACCGGCATCACACCGGATTCTTGCAGTCTGTGCTGCTTCAATCGGACTTGTGGCAGTCGGCCTAGCATTTCACAGGGGCTACTTCACTAGCCTGGGATGGTAACGAAGACAACCGAACAAATCTGGCGCATACCACGGCAGGGAACGTCTGTCTTTGAATTCGGGCTTCCCTTCTCGCCTTGGATGGCCTGTTTGTTGCCCCTCCCGCAGCGAAAATCCGATTTGGCCGCTTGTTGGGCAGTGCCCCACTCTTGAGGCTTGGCAAAGCGGGGGTTGGGGGGCATTTTCCCTGCATGTTTGATCCTGCCCGCTACGACGGCCGCATGCCTTATCGGCGTTGTGGCGATTCCGGACTTCTGTTGCCTGCGATCTCGCTGGGCTTCTGGCACAATTTTGGCGGGGTGGATGATTTCGAGGAATCCCGCCGGATGATGCAGCGGGCCTTTGACCGCGGGGTGACGCATTTTGATCTCGCAAACAACTATGGACCGCCGCCGGGCTCGGCGGAGGAAAACATCGGGCGGATTTTGGTGAGCGACTTTGCCTGCCATCGGGACGAGTTGGTGATCTCCTCCAAGGCAGGTCATGACATGTGGAACGGGCCTTATGGCAGCAAGGGCTCGCGCAAGCATTTGCTCGCTTCCCTGGATCAATCGCTCAAGCGGTTGCGGCTGAGTTATGTGGATATCTTCTATTCGCATTGTCCGGATCACGAGACCCGGCTTGAGGAAACCATGTCCGCGCTGGCGACTGCCGTGAACAGTGGTCGGGCCTTGTATGCCGGGCTTTCCAAATATCCTCTCAAGCGCCTAAAGAAGGCGGTGAAAATCCTGTCGCAGATGGGAGTGCGCTGCATCATCTATCAGCCGCCGTATTCCATCCTGCAACGCGAGTATGAGGCGGATGGCATCATGGATTGGCTGGAGGAGGAAGGCATCGGCTGCATTGTATTCAGCCCGCTTGCGCAAGGCATGTTGACGCCGAAGTATGTGGAAGGCATTCCGGCGGATTCGCGTGCGGCGCGGCCTGAGGGATTCCTGCAGACGGATCAGGTGCTGGCGCAGCAGGAAAAAATCCGCGCGCTGGGCGATCTGGCCGCCGCGCATGGCATGCCGCTGCATCACATGGCCATGAAATGGGCGCTGCGTTCCGGAAATGTCACTTCCGCCATCATCGGCGCGCGGAATGTCGCGCAGTTGAATGATACTTTGGACTCCCTGCATGCACCGGACTTGGACGATGCCTTGCTGGAGTCGATCGATGCGATTGCGCCGGCCTGTTAGATCGTCAAAAACGCCTTGATCAACGAAGCATAGACACTGGCGCGGCTTACCTTGATGCCGCCGCGCAGGGTTTCCCAATCCACGCCGCGCATCTTTTCCAGAGTGTCTTTGGCAATCATGGCGGGAAGCACGCTGGCGGCGCGGAGTTTTCGGGATCGCAGCTTGGTGGCGTATTGGAAACCATCGCCCACACGCTCCAACGCACGCTCCAGCCAGCGGTGGTGTTCATCGAGCAGGAGTTGAGTGTCATGGGCATCGGCGACGGGGAGATAACATCTTCCTTGTTGGAGATCGGCCGGGAGATCGCGGAGAATATTGACGAGTTGCAGGCCTTTTCCGTAGGAGATTCCGAGATCGATCATCTCCTGTGGGGGGCTTTTTGAAAATTTCCCATCCATGGTGAGATACCCAAGTTTCGTCCAGAAGGCGCCCACGCATCCGGCCACGCGCCAGGTATAATCATCGAGTTCCTCGGCGTTTTTCAGGGCGATGGGATTCCAGGATTCCGCGTTGAGGAATCGTTCGAGATCCAGCCTTTGTCCGCTGATGATGATGCCCACCACTTCCCTGATCAGTGCGGCCTCGGCAGCGGGCAGTTGGTCGAGCCAGAGAAACAGATCGCGCGATTCCTCCAGCAGCCGACGTTCGCGCGGATCCGCCACGGCATTGAGCACGGAGAGCGGCCAGCGCGGGACATCCTCTTCGCCGGCGAGTGAGCGATCGAACCAATCGAGGCAAAGCAAACGGGCCTCCACCGGCACGGCGGCGGTGTCCGCGAGGGTATCGCTGGTGCGGGCCAGCAGGTAGCCGAGGCTGGCCGCGGGCCGCATGGGCGCGGGCAGCAGGCGCAGGCTCAGATAGAATGAGCGGGAGACTCCCTTGAGCAGTTGCTTTCCCGATTCCCTTGTCACGCTGCGCAGGAAAGCAGCCCGCGGGGGAAGCGGCAAGAACGCGGACAGGAAAATCCCGAACTCGTCCTTGCGGCCTGCTTGCCGAAACGCCATTCTGACTGAGGAATGAATGATGACCGGGAAACTCCGCAGGATCGCGATGCCGTGAAGCTGGAACGGCTGGAACTCGCCCTCAGGGCGTCCAACGAAGGCATTTGGGATTGGTGGACGGACCGGAATGAAATCTATTTTTCCCGCCGGATTCTTGAATTTCTGGAATGCGGCAAGCACACTGCGCCGAATTTTTTCCTACCCGCTCACGAGGCTGTTCACGAAGACGAGCGCCCTTACTTCGCCATGGCCGTCTCGCAGGCGCTGATGGACGGCGGACCGGAAACGCTGGCCGTGGACGCCCGCATCCGCACCGGCGGCGGCGATTGGCGCTGGATCCGCATCCGCGGGACGGTGGTGCGGAACCGCCAAGGCAAGGCCTACCGCATCGCCGGCTCCATGATCGACATCAGCCGCCGCAAAAAAGCGGAAGCCCAGGTGGAGGAAGATCGATTCCTGCTGCGGCAGTTGATCGATCACATCCCGGTGCATGTTTATTTCAAGGACCCGTCCTCACGTTTTGTCATGGCCAACAAGGGCATGGCCGAGTGGATGGGGCTTCATGACGCGTCGGAACTGACAGGAAAACACGATCGCGATTTCTTCGATGAAGGACACTGGGCACCGGCGGAAAAGGACGAGCTCCGCATCATCGAGAGCGGCCAGCCGATGACCGGCCAACTCGAGCAGGAGACGTGGCATGAAGGCGACTCCACCTGGGTGCTCACTTCGAAATTTCCGTGGCGGGACCGACATGGCAACATCAAGGGCACCTTCGGCGTTTCCAGCGATGTCACCGAACTCGTCAAGGCGCAGCGCGAGGCCACCGACCTTGCGGCCCAGCTTCAGGAGAAAAACGAGGCCTACGAAGAGGAACTCCAACTCGCCCGCGAAATCCAACAGGCGCTCACCGGCAAGGGATTTCCGGATGTGGAAAACGAGAGCGTGCACGCCGCTTTCAGTGCGCGTTACATTCCCATTTCCGGCCTGGCCGGGGACTTCTTCGAGGTCATCCAAGTGGAAAAGGATCTCGCCGGAGTGCTCATCTGCGATGTGATGGGTCATGGCGTGCGCTCCGCACTGATCGTGGCGATGTTGAGGGGATTGTTGGAAAAACAACGCTCGCAAGCTGCCGATCCGGGAGCCTTCCACCACGAAGAGCAGGACCACGGCGTTATTGATAATGGTGAGGCCGTAGATCTTCTTGATCACGTGGGGGTGGGCCAGGAGGGCGGCGAAACCGCTCAGGAAAAGGAGGCCCAGGATAAGGCGCTCTATCATGGGGCCCTCCTACCCAGCATGGCAATGCACAAGAAGCCCATGCCCGTCCCTACCTTGATGCCGATGAGGGTGTTCAGGGCCACGAGTCCCGCCGCGCACCCCGCGAGCACCACACGC
>JALOTR010000438.1 GCA_025457805.1 Akkermansiaceae bacterium
TTATCATGTCGAAGGCAGCGACGCTCTGACCGCATGGACCCTCAACGTCACCGAAGTCACCGGACCCGATGCCACAGCCATCCAGAGCGGGCTCGACCCTGTTTCCACAGGCTGGACCTACCGCACCTTCCGGGCTCCCAACCCAGTGAGCAGTGGAAACCCCACCGACTTCCTCCGCGCCGGAGCCGAGTGATTCCATGAATCCACCGGAGTCTCCCTGACTCCCATCCAAAAACCCAAGTTCCGGATCTGGCCTGCCAGGTCCGGAATTTTTTTGGGGAGCCGCTGGCGGATCAGCGCATGCAGCATTTCTTGAACTTTTTGCCACTGCCACAAGGGCAAGGTTCATTGCGGCCAATTTCGCCAGAATCCGTTTCCTGGTCCATTTCGAAATTGTGTGCTGCTTCTCTGGGCGGACTTTTGTAATCCGAATAAATGGCAGCGAGGGGCGGAGCCATAGGAGCGTTGCGAACAGGATCTCCGATGTCCTGCTCCACGGTTTCGAGAGTTCCGGCGACGGTCTCGTTGACCAGATTTCTCCCATACGCTTCCCGAATCAGCGGCAGCAAGGAGATTGCCCCAAGTCCGACGATGCAGCAGATGATCTCGGTGATGAAATCCGTATCCAGAACATTGTCCTCGCGCGGAGTGGCGAGCATGAATTTCAGGATTTCCTCCATCGCCGCCGCCACTTCCCCCCGGCAGCTTGGGTTGTTTCGCCCGAGTGTCTCCATCGCTTCGGCGATGAGGCCTTTCCCCTTGTGGTCGATCCCTGGGGATTTGAGCCAAGATGTGCAACGCGGAATGTTTCCATCGATGATACAGGTCAGCAAGGAAACCAGATGAATATTCCCTCCGACCCAGAAGTCGAGGGCCTGCGGATGCAGCGAAAGCAATGATAGAACCTGTTCCAAACTCTCACGGGCACGGAGTTCCGCCAGCAAGTGCAGGGCGTGCTGAACGGGCTCACCATTTCCGGCAGGGACCTTGCGTGCCATGAAATCCGGCGTGCGGCGAATGCAGTCTTCCAACAGTTGAATGAGGTCGGACACGAGCGATTCCCTCGGTAAGGCCAGGATGCCTTTCATCATGCCCGGCGGCACATCCAATCCGTGTTGATACAATTCCCGGATTTGAGAGTTCTCAAACAAAGGCATGGCACCGCCCACCGGTTTTGTCTCCAAGCGGGGAATGATGGGGGATATCCTGCGTTTTTCCTCATGTTCATTCGAAATCCTCATCGCCTCCATCTTCCCTGCCATGATGGTCCGAAGGATCAGCTCGTCGGAGTTCTCATCCGGGTAGATCTCATGCAGCGCCATCTGGATTCCAAGGGCGGTTTCCAGTTCGCCCCGCCGAGCGTGGACCAGCGCAACGAGGGTATAAAAATGGCGCAGCTCGGTGACGTGGAAAACATCCCGCTGGGGCATGATTTTCCGGATGTCCAGATCCGCACCCAGATGTTTCACGGCTCCCTCCAGATCGTTTCGCCGCAAGGCCCTCAAAGCCAGCTCAATGCGGGTAAACAGGTAGTCGGGATGGTTTTTCGCAAGATCCTTGAGCACGGCGTCCGACATCCTGTCGCGTCCCGCCATCTTGTATGCCAGCAAGAGGTGGTTCTTGAGCGTCGGGTTCTCCGGGTAGCGCTTCACAGCCTTCACCAAAGCGGGAATCACCACCGGATCTCCGGCCATGACCGTGTTGTAAATCCAATGGAGTTCCTCATCCGGCATCCCGAAGTCGAGCCCGTCATTGATCGGTTGATCGGTCCTGGGAATGGCAATAATTTCCGCCATGGCGGTGTCTGCGGTCAACAAGGTCAAAGGAAGAGGCATCTTCCCGCCAGCTTTGACCGCACTCCTCCGCAGTGCAAGCGCCCGGATCTGAACAGGCGACGAAGGATTTGGGGAGGAGGGACCTTACTGTCCCTCTTCTTCATGGAAACGTAAGGACGAGGGACCTTATTGTCCCTCTTCTTGATGGATACGGAAGAGGCGACAGCAAGGTCGCTGCTCCGTTTGCTAGCCCTGATCACGCATCATCCGCCGGACATCCTGTGCTTTGCCGAAAAGCACGAGGATGTCGTCGCTTTCGAAGCTGCGGTCTGGCTGCGGAATCCCCAGGGGCTTCTGAATGGCTTGTTGATTCGCAGCGGATGACGAGGGGCAGCGGCTTTTCCCGATGGTGATGAGATTGAGTTCGTATCGATCCCGGAGTGAGGCTTGCTGCAAGGTTTTGCCAACCATGCCGGGAGGCACCACGATTTGGGCAATTTCATATCCCCCACCAAGCTCCAGACTGTTGCGAAGATCGGGGGTCTTGAGCGACTTCGCCATCCATGCCGCCGCCATCGCTTCCGGAATGATCAACTCATCGATCTTGAGGAGTTTCAGCAAGCGGCCATGAAGCGGATTGATGATGCGGCTGATGATTCTTTTTGCACCGAGTTGCTGGACATGGGAAGCGATGGACAAGGAGGCTTCAAAGTCCTCGCCGATCGCGATGATGACGGCGTCGCAGGCATCGATTGGGATTTCGTGATACGCATTGAGGTCCGTGCAATCCGCCTGGATGAGGAATTCGACTTCGTCTTTCAGTTGGCTGATGTGCGCCGGGTCGTTGTCCACAGCCACGATTTCGTGTCCTTCGCGGCTGAGTTGACGGGTGAGGTGTGTGCCAAACGATCCTAGGCCAATGATGCAGAATCTCATGATGAGGGATGGAATTTAGTTGAGGAGAATGTCTTCGAGCGGTTTTCCCGATGGAGGGCGGGTATCGGAAATGCCGTTTCCTGCTTCAATGAACTGGAAGAGCATGAAGTTGACCGTAAGCCAGACGAGGGCCAGCAGGATCAGGCCCAGCGCCTGACTGCCGGTAGCGGACGGAATCGTGCGGTTGAAAGCCACCATGCCGCGGTGTCCCATCCTCAACTGGCTCCAGAGATGCCCCAGCCCCACCGCTACCACGGTGGTCCGGATGCCGCCCGCCGTGCCGCCGGGAGAACCGCCGATGAGCATGAGAATCATCAGGATATTCACAGTCATGGGCCCGATGGCACTCATGGAAACCGTGTTGAAACCCGCCGTCCGTGCGGTGACGGAATGAAACAAGGCGGTGAGCACCTTGCCGCCGTTTTCAGGGCCGTCCCATAGGGCAAACTCCGTCGCGAGGATGAGCAATGCGCCGCCGAAAACCAGCACAGCGGTCGTGACGAGAACGAGCCGGCTGTGAATGCGGAGACGATGGCGGCTCGCTTCATTTCCGCGAAGTTTCCGGAATCGTGCGAGTAACCACAGGCATAGATCTTCGACGACCAAGGTGCCAAGGCCGCCGATGATGATGAGCAGCATCACGCAGATCTGCCAGGTGCCGTTTGCCCGCAACACGCCGCTGGCCATGCCATCGGGGAAGGTGGAAAACCCCGCATTGCAGAACGCAGACACCGCATGGAAGACGGAGTGAAAGAGCCGCTCCCGCCAATCCATAGCTGCGTCCATTCCCGCGAAGAGGATTGCTGCGCCGATGCCTTCACATGCCAGCGTGAAGACCACGATGAATGTCAGCGTCTCGCCGATTCTCGACAGCCTGTTTTCCTGGATCATCCTGCCCAGCAGCAAACGGTCGTGGAGCGAGAGTCCCTCAAACAAGACGACGGCAGCGAAGAAGGTGAGCGTCATGATGCCCAGACCGCCCACCTGGATGAGCAGCAGAATTACCACTTGCCCGGTTTGGCTGAAAAATGTGGCTGTATTCTGGACGGACAATCCCGTCACGCAAACGGCGCTGGTGCTGGTGAACGCGGCGTCCAGCCAGGAACAGGTTTCTCCCGGCACAACGCAGCGCGGCATTTTCAACAACAAGGTGCCGATCACGACGATGGCGAAAAACGACCCGAT
>JALOTR010000439.1 GCA_025457805.1 Akkermansiaceae bacterium
ACAGATATCATGTTTACCCTTCTAAAACAGGCGACAGTCGGAATCCCTTGCAAAATCCTGAATGATGGGAGATGGCTTTCACGTCATGAAATTCCAGATTGCACTCGCCGTTCTTTGCATGGCCGCCGCTCCATTCTGCCTTACAAGCTGCGGCTCCAGCACCGAACTCACCACTCACAACGAAGTGAGCGTGGGCCAGCAGTTGAGCGATCTGCAGCGCGCCTACAGCCAGGGCATCATCACGGAAAAGGAATACGAACGCCTCAAGAAGGCGCTCATCAAACGTTACGACTGAGCGCGAGCCATCGCCCACGAGCGAAAGATACCAAGGTATTGCAAAATACAAGAAGCCGCGATTGACAGATTGATCCTGCGTTCTCTATCGACAGGGCCATGAATCTGTTTTTTCGCCTGCTCGGTTGTCTTATTTTATCTATCTTGGCTTCTTGTGGCACCAATGTGTTTCAGTCCGTGCCACAAAGCCAACCCCATGCCGTCGTGAAACCGGAGGTTACAATTAGGAACTATATTGGCAGCTTCGGAGGAACTACCTATATTCATGAGATCGATGGCAAGAAGCTTTCCGATTGGCGGATGGGCAATACATTCCGTGTCCACCCCGGCACCCATACCTTGGGACTTGTTGGCTCGGAAGGCGCCATCGCATCATTTCAAATGATCACATTCACCGCAGAAGCCGGGAAAACCTATATTGCAAAGTCCGACCAGGCAGCTGGCATGACGATGAAATTCTGGATCGAGGAAAAGGAGACCGCAAAGGTGGTGGCAACAGCGATAGGCAAGATTCAAATTCGGCAGCAGTCCACCTACACGCCGATTTATATTCCTATCGGAGGCTAGGATTTAACAGCGAGTTTCACGAACTGCGGAACTCTTGCGGAAGATAGAAACTCCCAAAGGCCTGCCTGCCACGCCCTCTGGTCGTGGCTACGTGAGAGAGGGCAATTTTCACCATTTTTGCTTGGACGCTCAGGGGATTCGGACTCATTGTCGCGGCGTAACCTTTGTTTGTCTTCGCATCATGAATCTGTCCATCACGCCCGCATTCCGTCCTGTTCTCGACCCCGGTTTTGTTCCTGCCATTTTATGGAACCGCGCCTACCGCGCCAAAGCCAAGGCGGATCCCGCCGCCCGCCCGATTGATATCGCGCTCTGCCGTCACGATGGCACCACCTTCCGCTGGTCCGGCAGCATCCTTTCCGCCAGCCCGGAGAATGATCCGCTCACCCTCCGCTACATCGAGCGTCATGTGAAATTCCTGCTCTGGCAAAAAGGCGGCAGCCGACTGCTCATCGCCGGTGCTCCCGATGTGGCAAAGGCATTGAGCGCCATCTATTCGGAGAAAGGCGAGCGATCCTTCGATTGGGCCTTCATCGGCAGTCGTATCTTCGGCGAGCCGATCCATGTGGTGGCTTTGGAGAAATCGGACCTGCCGGAAGCCAACGACACCGTCATGACCCTCGGCCGCAACCTCGACGGCTGCCGCATCGGCTTCGACCTCGGCGGCTCGGACCGCAAGTGCGCCGCCCTCATCGATGGCGAGGTGGTGTTTTCCGAGGAAGTGGTGTGGGATCCTTATTTCCAGAATGATCCGAGTTATCATATCGAAGGCATTCACGACTCCCTGCAACGCGCCGCCGCCCATCTGCCCCGCGTGGATGCCATCGGCGGCAGCTCCGCCGGCGTTTATGTGAACAACGAGGTGCGCGCCGCATCGCTCTTCCGCGGTGTGAGCGATTCGGACTTCGAGCAACACATCCGCCGCGTCTTTTTCACACTCAAGGAGCGCTGGGATGGCGTCCCCTTCGAGGTCGTCAACGATGGCGAGGTCACCGCTCTCGCCGGATCGATGGGCCTGAATGCCAACCGCGTGCTCGGTGTGGCCATGGGAACTTCCGAGGCCGCAGGTTATGTCGATGCCGAGGGCCACATCAAACCCTGGCTCAATGAACTCGCCTTCGCCCCCGTCGATTTCCGCGATCCCGCCGAGTCACCCGTGGACGAATGGTCCGGCGATCACGGCTGCGGCGCACTCTATTTCTCCCAGCAAGCCGTCGCGCGCCTGGCCCCGGCAGCCGGATTCGACTTCGCCGACATGCCCTTCCCGGAACAACTCGTGAAAGTGCAGGAGGCCATGAAGGCCGGCGATCCCCGCGCGGCTTCGATCTACGAGACCATCGGTTGTTACTTCGGTTATGCCATCGCCCATTATGCCGATTATTATGATATCTCCAATCTCCTCATCCTCGGTCGCGTGACCTCCGGTGAAGGCGGAAACATGATCATCAACGAGGCGGAAACCGTGCTGGCCAAGGAATTTCCCGAACTCCGCATCAAGCTCGTCGTGCCTGATGAAAAAACCAAGCGCCACGGCCAGGCCGTCGCCGCCGCCAGCCTGCCACCGCTCGCCGTCATGGCCTGAGGCCAGCCACGGGAGCGGAAATTATTTAAGCTTTCTTAAATTTCACTTTCCCCTCCCGCCGTTGCGGTTAAAATCGACCGCATGAAATACCTGCTCCTGCTCGCCACGGTGTTTGCATTGAACTCCTGCAACACTTCCATCGGAATTTACCGCGATACCAAAGCGGCATTCCTGTGGACCAAGGGCAAGATCCAGTCCAACGGCGGCGGCTCGGGCGGCGGATATGAGGATGACTACGGCGCACCGGTCTATTGACCATTGAGGCAGTTGATCCGAAGCCGGATGATGTGTTTCAACTTCGCGAGGCACCGGGGAGCAATAGGCTCTTCCAAATCCTCGTCCATCTGAGTTCATCTGCGGTTCATTTCCTTTTCCAAACCGGAGCGCACGTCCGACAGCCTTCCATCAGGCCGCATCCGTGATGAGATTTCGGTTTCTTCATGCGGGCGGCTCTGCTTGATTGGAGACATGACCTTTGCCAGCAAGATCACGATCACCCGCATCCTCATGGTGCCGGTCTTCGCCGTATTTGCCTTGGCTTACGGGTCCTCTGTGAAAAACGGCATGCCGGATGAGTCCCTCCGCTGGTGGGCCCTCGCCCTCTTCGTCACCGCCGCCTCTACCGATGGCGTGGATGGCTGGGTGGCTCGCCGTTTCAACCAGAAATCCAAATTCGGCGCCTTCATCGATCCCATCGCGGACAAATCCCTCCTGCTCACGGGCGTCGTCACCCTCTCCCTCGTCGATTGGGGCAAAGACGGCTGGCGGCTCCCCGCCTGGTTCGCCGCCATCGTGGTCCTTCGCGACTGCATCATCATCGGCGGCATCGGCATCCTCTGGAAATGCCGCTGCAAAGTCACCTTCGCCCCTCACTGGACCGGCAAAGTCTGCACCGTCACCCAAATGTTCGCCCTCGGCTGGGTCATGCTCAAAGTCGTCCCCCTCCCCCCCGCCTGGCCCTGCCTCCTCGCAGGCTTTTTCACCGCCTGGTCCGCCGTCGCCTACATCCGCCAAGGCATCACCATCCTGAGCCCGCGGACCAGCCCCTGAGTCCAGCCCGGAGCAAGGATTTACCAAAAAAATCACCTCCTCAGCCGCCTCCACCCCAATGGATCTCCAATAGCTTTCAATAGCTTTAATAGCTTTCCAGAAAAATAATCAATTCCATCTTGTGCGGCCGGTCTGTGCTAGTTTCCAGAGATTTCATCAGATTTCTGTTGCCTGAGTGGGGGGCGGGGTGGTAGGGGTGTAGCTTTAATAGCTTTCCAGAGAAATAATCAATTCCATCTTGTGCGGCTGGTCTGTGCTAGTTTCCAGAGATTTCGTCAGAATTATGTTGCCTGACTGGGGGGCGGGGTGGTAGGGGTGCGGCACGATGAGACGCGATCCGAATGCACGGCCGGGGGTGAGGCGCTTTTTGGCTCCTTGGAAGGATTCTTTGGAGAG
>JALOTR010000440.1 GCA_025457805.1 Akkermansiaceae bacterium
GGCGCTGGACAACCACCAGTCGCCGTCCTCGTCCTGGAACAGCTCCGGGGCGTGGCTTTGGATTTCCGCGACCGGTTGCCGGTTCTTGAAATCCATCGGTGTGTGGGAGAAAAACACAAAACTCCGGTCCTGGTAAGTGAAACCTTTCTTGATGAGTTTCGGATCCCAGCGGCACCAGATCAGATGGAATTCTCCGTGATTTTCCGAAAGACGTGGCTGCCTATTTCTTGTGAACAAATTCGCCAGTGCAACAATCTGTGCCCCACGGAATCCTGATGCCACGTCCACGATGAATTCGGAGTCGTCAGGTCGTCAGCGATCGTGATTCGCACATTGTGGTTTCTGACCGGCCCCAGCGGCCTCGGATGGCTGGATTTCAAAGTGCGATCCGCGCCATGCTCGCGAAGTTCCCGGAACGTTTGGCACGTTTGATGCACCACTGATGTCAGATCATTTTTGTCTAACAGTTGGGCCGTTTGGAATAGCATATCACGCCAACCCTGCATAAGTTGCAGGGTTATTTTCAAGTCAAAGAAATATATCATTGCCATGCATTCGGATAGTCATTCCGATCCTTCTGGAAGGTGTTCCGACATCATCCGGAATGCCATTTTCGCATTCACCTCTCATACCCGAAATCATGATTCATCAACATCAGGCACAATCCAAGAATCCTTGGATCGTTTACGGAGTCCATGACATGGTGGCCATCTTTGGTCTTGGATTCTGGATCTTCGTGGGACTCCAGGCAGCTTCTGCCGCGATTGCGGGACGGTTTGCCTGTGATCATCTCGATTGTCACATGGGATTGTTTGCAGGCGGCCTCGTCTGCCTGATGTTCCTGTTAGACGGCATCGTGTTCGCCTTCCTCAAAGGTCGCCACTACCGCGCCTTCATCCGCCCGGCGATGATTGTTGCCTTGTTCACCATCGTGCCGAGCGGGCTTTTGTGGGCGGGACATTTCATCTATGATCTGACGAAACGGATCTGATGAAACAGCCCGCTCCTTCCTTATTCAGCGGCAAAGGCGTTTTCGATCTCTTCGAGCGATACGCCCAAGGTGCGTTTTGAAATGGCATCGAGGGATTCGCGTGGTCCTGCGAAGTGGACGGTCGTCTGGGTGTGGGTGTGGGATTTTCCCGGATCGAGAAACAAGGCGGGACTGGAAGTTTCCAACTCATAAAACGGGCCGAGCGGTTTGGCACCCGGTTCCGGCGGTCCATCGTTGTAGGAGTTGATTTCATCACCGGCGAAAGGATCCACATCATCGCGCCACTGGGAGTCCACAAAGGGCCAGGAAGCGGAAACAGAGTCCGGATTGCGGTCGATCTTTACCAGAGTCAAGGTGCCGCTGTCCTTCTGCCAACTGCCTGCAACCCCTTTGGAGCGCTTGGGCGTGAGTCCCAGTTTTCCACGTTCCTTGCCATCGCCTTTGAAGAAGATCGTATTGCGGGTGATCCTGATTCTCGTTTCCGGAATTCTCCCGAAGTATTCGGTATTTGCGACAGGGCCTTTTTCCGCTTCGCTTCCCTCTTGGAATGGAATCACGATAGTGGTGGCTGGAGTTGGCTTGAACATGCCGAGCAGCCAGATCGAAGGCGCTCCGCTCGTTTTGTTCCATGGGTTTTCCCCTGCATTCGTGACGGTGTTGCGGGTGGTGTAGGCGACTCCGGTGGTACCCGGTGGAAGCTCGCCTCCGCAGATCGCTGCAAGTTCGTCTTGGGCGGCGAGGGAAATGCTGCGGTTCACTTTCATTTCGAAGACCGTTCCGGCGCGGTTGGAGAGTTTGAAATTCCGACTGAACTCCACCCGCGTGGCCGTGGCCGGTCCGGAGGTTTCAAAAGGCTCGGTATCGATTGCAGCGGGAGTTTTCCAGTTGGCAAAAGTTTGTTCCACCTTCGGAGCAAAAAACAGCGAGAAGGGTCCTCCTTCCGGGCCAAACCACAACCTCTCCTCACCGCCGAAGACATGGATGTGCTTTGCGAGATCCGCGCGTTCCGCTTCCGGTTTGATTCCTGCGGCAATGACTTCGGGATTGATCCAACCGAATCCATTTCCTTCAGGACCCGCCGCGGATGAAGTCATCACCCGTCCCTGATAGGCCGGCGCGATGGCGACTCTCGCCGGACCGGACGTGAGCTCGATGATCGGCGTGTGTTGGCGCAGGAATGCGACATCTTCCTGATAACTTTGGGATGCAAATGCGGCACTGGTTCCGAAAATGAGTTGGGCGGACATGCGGGTAATGTTGGATTTCATGATTCAGAATGGATTGGGTTTGGAGATCGGGTTGCGTGGATCCCGGCCAGCGTCGCGGAATGTGCCGGGTCGGGTTCCTACGTGGGCGAGGAATGCCTCCGAAAACGCGTGAGCGGTGGAATAGCCAACTTCGCGGGAAATGTCATCGATCTTGCGATGGGATCCCAGCAAGAGTTCCATGGCGCGATCCATTCTCATTCGGGTCACCAAACCCATCGGACCGATGCCATAGAGGCTGGCACACAAGCGGTAAAGCTCGCGGGATGAACAACCGGCTGCGGAGGCAAGGCTTTCCACATGCCATTTCTCTCCGGGATTCTTCAGAACGCGCCCCCACAACTTTTCAAGGCGTTTCAAAACAGGTTGTTCCTTCGGGCGAGGGCCGAATATGACCAACTCCCGCTCCAACATCACGGAGAGAATCTCCGCGTAATGAATCGCATTCGGACCCGCGCCGAACTCGCGTGATTCGCATTCGGAAATGCAGTGTTCCATCAGCCATTCCATCTCCGCGGCACGCGGTGATGGGCGGACTGCGGGCCCGGCGCTGGAGAGGTGTTGCCATCTCGATTGACGGTGAAAATGAAACCAGATGCCTCTTGCCGCACGAGTGGCCAAACGGACCCAGTGAGGTCTGAGGGCGGGACACAAGACCATGCAGCCTTTTTTCAACAGAACGGTATCTGTTCCCAAATCCACCTCCACCGCTCCGTGGGTGACCATCCACACAAGATGGGTTGGCGAGCAAGGAGTTCCCGCGATAAAGCGCTCTTTCAAGCGGTCCTGACCGAGGCACCGCACGCCCATGGCTTGAAACGGACGGAACGCCGGATGCTCCGCCGGGATCTGCAAGCACCGGCTGGCGGAAGCCCAATCCAACCATGCTGCATCCTTCGGCATCTGTGGATTCACAATGAGGGGCTGTCGCGACATGGGAGGATGGATGGCAAGAATGGCGCGTCGAACCGCAGCGGGTCAAGCTGCCTTGTTGGCAGTTTGGCGTATCGATTTGGCGGGATGGCGTATGACCACGCGGAAAGTTTATGCTGCGTCAGGACGTTCGGGCTGCTAACTCATTCCACCCGAATCAAACCCTTCCCAATCATGTCCGATCCCATCCAACGCCGCCATTTCCTGAAGCTGGGAACTGGCACCGCCATCGCAGGCCTCGGCCTCGGCTTCCATCGAAATGCGACCGCCGCAGATTCGATTGGCGATGTTTATCTGCGGATTGTTCCCGCCCGCAAGGAGATGAATGCCGCCTGGGCGACATCGCTCACGAGGCGGGGAACAGCCTTGGACGCGGGAATCACGACATCGGTGAAGGATCATCTCCCGCGGATCGGAATGACGGTTGGCGGCATTGGCTGCGGCACGGTTTATCTCACAGGAGATGGGCGTTTGTTCGTATGGGATATCTTCCATCAACCCCACGAAGGCGTTGTGGCCAATACGGTGGATGTGCCTGCGGGACTGCAGAATATCTCAGGTGCTGGCAAAAGGGTCCGCGAGCGGGATGGTTCCAACTATGTCGCACCTCCGACTCCGGATAGCCATCCGAATCCATTCGAACAAGGTTTCATCCTGACGCTGGAGTCGGATGGAAAAGCGCGTGCGATGGACGGATC
>JALOTR010000441.1 GCA_025457805.1 Akkermansiaceae bacterium
AACCGATCGAATCCGCGAGTTGGATGCCGAACACCGCCGTGCCCGCAGAACCGGTGGCGGCCATCAAGCGTTCGAAAAGCACGGCATTGATTGGCACATAAGCGAGATAGGCGCCGAGCCCTGTGCAGATCATCCAAGTGAGTCCCTCGATGCGGCCCTGGGTCATGGCAAGCGTGGCAGCCACCAGGACCCCCATGCCCAGCATCATGAAACCATAGGTCAGCATCAGTGCGAGGCGGTTGTTGCGTGTGCCATTGAGCAGTGCCAGCGCGGCAAGAGATGCCACCGCTACCGGAATTTCGGAGCGTGTGAAGAGCCCGGTTTGATCGGCTCCATAACCGAGACTTCTGAAAATTTCCACGCCATAGTTGTCACGGAAATCGCGATAGGCTGTTAGAAAGAAATAGAACACCAGCAGCAGCACCATGCCCATAGCATATCTCCGCAGGAATGCATGACGGGCCGTCTTGTCCATCGCTGCGCGGGGAGCGCGAGCGGCCTTGTCCGCCGCGTCGGGTTCGGGCAGTGAGGACAACAGATACACTGCCAACAAGAATACCGGCAAAAACAAGGTGCCGGTGGCAGCCGGCATCCAATTTTCCGAAATCTGCCACCCACTCATCAGCCAGCGCCCGACATCCTTCACCGCCGCACTCGCCACGATGAACGAGCCACAAAGCGCGGCCATCACGAAGTCCGAACAACGTCGTCCTTCCAGATAGGCCACCACCAAGCCCCATACCATGCCGAGTGGAAGTCCGTTGAGAAACATCGCCACGACCTTCCACGAGCCAGGCAGCACGGCGAAAAGAACGAGCGCGGCCAGTGAGGCGAGCACTAGTTTGATTAGCATCCCCGCGCGGGTCTCGCGGGTGGATTCCGAACACACTTTCACGCCGATGTATTTGGACAATGTATATCCAATGATCTGACTCAGGACGAAGGCTGTCTTGAGCGTGAGATCACTGCCCGCAAAGCTCATGCCATCGAACGCCGCTGCCGTGAATGGCTTGCGGAAGGCATACATCGCGAAGTAACAGGAAAACGCCGCGATTGCGGCAAACATAGCGAAAGCCGGAGCCGGCAAGCCCCCAAGAAATCGCTTCAAAGAACTCTCTGTGGGGGACGATGGATCAATCAACACTTCGTTAGGATACTTGGAAGAACATTGACTTGTCGATTGTGAGGGCACGAAAGATTTGGTCGGAAAAGCCAAAATTCAGTGACAAGAACGTCACTTCCCTCTGGTAAACCACCAACCATCAACGCCTGCGGCGAAGCAGGGCGAGCATGCCAAGACCGCCGAGCAGGGCGGCGCCAGGCTCGGGAATCACTGTCAGCACTCCGGTGCTCGCCAGCATGCTGGTGTCCCATGAGAGGCCGCCGCCCAAGTCCGTGCCGGTAATGGATGAAAACGACCCGGTGATCGAATTCCAACCGGAGAAGACGGTGACTTGGTTTCCAAGCACTGCGGTGTAGCCGGTGTTGTTCAGGTTAAGCAGGCCGCCCAAGGTCAGGGTGTTCGCACCATCGCCGAGGAGTCGGTCAAATGCCCCAAGCGTGATGCCTGTGATTTCCAGATTCAAGGTTCCCAGCAGACCGAGGTTGTCCGCAAAACTGAGATCACCCGGACTGTTTCCCGGAGCGAGGGTCGCGCCGGAACCGATGGTGATGTTTCCGACGATCGTGCCAGTGCTGGTGATGGTTTTCCCGGAGCCGAGTGTGTATCCGCCAGTGACGGCGGAGACATCGAAGGTGGTGTTCGCCCCCACGATGATCGTATTGCTTGCGAGCGATCCGGATCCGCTGAGCGCGAGTGTTCCCCCGTTGATGGTGGTGGCTCCGGCGTAGGTGTTGGCATTGGTCAGAGTGAGGGTGCCGCTGCCGATTTTGGTGAGTGAATTGCCTCCACTGATGACCCCGCTGGCGGTGACTGCGTTCGCTCCCGTGTCGAAATCCGTCGCCGTGCTCAAGGTGGTGGCACGGGTGTAGGTCATCGCATTGGCGAATGTGAGATCTGCGCCATTGTTGGAATCAAAAGTCACGGTGTTGGCAAGATTCCCGAGCGCTTCGTTAGAAGCAATGCGCAGCCCTCCTCGATTGATATTCACATTAGCGGTGAAATTGTTGGTGGCGTTGGAAAGAATGAACTGTGGGTTGGTCGAAAACGCCTGATTGTTATTCAAGAATAGACGCGTGGCGCTGCCGGTGATTTGCCCGGAGTACTCGACGGTGTTCGAGCCATTTCCTGTTCCATACATCAACAAGGTGCGGTCGCCGGTTCCGGAGAGAGTGATCGCATTGGAAATGGTGGTGTTCGCGGTCAGCGTCGTAGTGGATAGTGTGCCGCCAGCATGGGTGAGCGTGCCGCTTCCCAATGCCGTAGCATTGCCCAAAGACAAGGTTCCCGCATTGAGCGTGGTGCTTGAATGAGAGTTGCCGCTGTTGCTGAGGACGAGTGTGCCGGATCCCACCTTTGTAAGTGCGAAAGCACCGGAAACCACTCCACTCAGCGTCGTGCTTCCAGTGCCGCCGATGGAGGCATTCGACCCGAGCGTTACCGCACCCGACAATGAAGCAGCGGTTCCGGAGCTGTTGATGAGGGCACCGCCGGATGAGATGCCGGTGCCATTGATCGTGACGGCTTCCGCGCCGATGGTCTGGCCATTGAGATCGAGGACGGCACCAGAAGTGACGGAAGTTCCCCCAGCGGTGGTACCGAGGGCCGAAGCTTTTCCGAGGCGGAGGGTGCCGGCACTGACCGTAGTAAGACCCGTGTAAGTATTTGCGGAAGCTCCGGAAAGGGTGAGAACGCCCGCTCCCTGTTTGAACAACTGCCCTGCTCCGGAGATAACACCTGATAGAGATATATCGTTGCCGTTGGTATTGAAATTCTGCTGACCGCCACCGAGTGCAATGTTGCGCGCGCTGCTCATGGCCGCATCAAAACGAAGTCCTGTAGCCACTGCCACGCCGACATCGAGGTTGATCGAATTCGCACTATTTCCCAGTGCCGCATCCGAAGTGACTGCAAGACCGCCGCGGTTCACTTGGATCGTGGCGGTGAAATCATTGGTCGCATTGGTGAGTTTCAGGGCCGAGGCTCCGCTGCTGCCTTGATCGGTGTTGACATAAAACGTGGCCCCTGTGACGCCTCCGGAGATTTTGCCTGAGAGGATTACATCATGTTTGCCGGACTGGGCGGTATTGGTGTTCGAATCCCCGAGGATGACGAAGCGACTCTGAACGGCGGACGAAGAGAGGGTGATGTTGTTGGTCAATGTCTTGGCGGCATTGACACCCGAGCCGATCCCGCCAAAGGCCAGCATGTTTCCACTGGCGGTATTGGTGAGGGTGATATCTCCTGTGAGGTTGTAGGTGTCCGAAGTGAGACTGAACAATTCCAACGAAGCAAGCGTGCCGGTCTGGGTGGCAAGACCATTGCCCGTGGACGCCGTCGTGGTGGAGGTGAAGCCTGAGCCGGTGGAAATTCCACCGGAGAAGCTCATGGCGGTATTGAAATAGACCGCTCCGGTTCCGGTCTTGGTGTAGGTGGTTCCGGTGACGCTGTTGGTGCCACCGAAGGTGATGGTGTTGGTGGCATTGGCCAGATTGATGGCTCCCGGCACGATATCCCCCGTTACGGAAATGGTGAATGCTGCACTTGGAGTCCCGCTGTAGGAAATGGTATCTCCATTGGCGAACGCATTGCCAATCACTGCTGTGGCACCAGAACCGGAGACGAGCAAATTCCCTGCCGAGCCGGTCAGCGTGAGAGGAGCTGCCTGGCTTTGGAGACAGGGCAAGGACAGGAGGGGAAGCAGAAACAGGGAGCGGAGTTTCATGGAATCAAATTGGGGAGCGTGCGGATCATTCGAA
>JALOTR010000442.1 GCA_025457805.1 Akkermansiaceae bacterium
CTCAGGCACTTCATTCCAACTTCAGCGCAGCAGCACTGGAGGAGGGTTCTTTGCAATGGTGGGTTTGGATGAAGCATTCAGAGCAGCCGGCTTAATCGTTACAACCTTCTGATTTTCAATGCACTGAGAATCCACTTCCCAGTCTCGATGCGACTTCAAAACGAAGGTGCAACAAGCAATCAAAATGATTAAGTTTTGTAAACAATTAAAGCGTCCGAATGAATTTATTCCGTTACCCTCGCAAGTTTGGCGATACCGCGCCCGGGCCATCAACGGCTACGCGGACAACCTGCATCTGAACACTGCTGAAACCGGACGACGACCGCCACACACCGATCTTCGAGGCGGTCACCAGATTTGAGGGCGCCGCGATGACGGACGCCGCCAAGCCGCGCTCTCAAGGAAGTTCGCGGATGCGCAGCTTGCGGAAGACGATGGGCGAACCTTCGCTTTCGAGGCAGAGATATCCTTCTGCCGGATCGCATGCAGTGCCTCCCGAAGTTTCCTCTCCATTCACCCACAAGCGGATTTCGCCATTGATGGCGCGGATGTAATAATGGTTCCACTCGCCATGCGGCTTCACCCGCTCCTGTCGTGGAAAACTGCGGCTGCCATTCGGAGAGAGCGGCGGAAAAGGAGTCATCTTCACTCCCACGGCAAACACATCGCCATGGGTCGTGAACCAATCCGTCGGCTTGCCGGCGGCGGCGACTTTCGCGGTGAATGCCGGATCGAGCACCTGCACTTCGATGCCCTCGGGCAGGCCCGGCTGGCCAGCGGCGGTGAGTTTTTCAATCGATGCCGGCGTGGCCCAAACGAAGACGCCGGAATTGCCGGCGGGTTTGAGGTGGGACCACTCGACCACCAGTTCGAAGTTGCGCACCGGCTTGGCCGTGCGGATCACGCTCACCGGCAGGCCACTGCAATGCAGGGCTCCATCCTTCCAGCTCCAGGTGTCGTCCGCGCTGTTGACCTTGGCGAAGTCCGCCGCGGTGAGATCACGGAATCCGGGCTGGGTGTCGTCGATGACCGCGCGGATGGGAGCCTGCGCGAACAAGGGTGCAAGTCCGGCAACGATGAGGAGAAGGAGCGATTTCATGAAAACAGGTTCTTGTTAGATATGACATTCAATTCAATGGCAGGCCGTGGCGTTTCCAGAAGTTGAGCATTTCCGCGGGCGAGCCCTTGAAGACATTGCGCTCGGTCGGCCGGTCGAGATTGCCGAAGTAAAGCGGGAATCGCCAAGCGCCATGATGATAGACCTTGGGACGCGAGCGGCCGTTTTCCCAATCCACTCCACCGTATTGCCAGATCGACCAATCCGACCAGACGCCGTATTGTTTGACCAATCCACCGGGATGACCCGGCGCGGGATACTTGGGACCTGCGCCGCTGTCATGGGCATAAAGTGCAAGCCAGTATGGCATGCGCCGCAAACGCGCCTTGGTCGCCGGATCCGCACCACTCAGCAGATCCTTGAGGTGGCTGCTGTTTTCCAGATAGGCAACAGGAACAATGCCGGTGCGCTGCTCGACGCGGTCCATGAAGCGGAGGATGTCGGACATGCGCGAGTTCGCATCGAAGTCACCGCAGAGCAGAAGCGATGGCGCATTCCACGCACGGCTGCGGGCCAGCGATTGGGCGCGGGACACAAACTGGTCGGCCTGGGCCACGGCATCGACGTGGTTTTGCAGGCGATAGTAAACACCCGGCAACATGCCCACACGGTCGGCGGCGGCGAGGAAGTTCGCACATTTCGTATCCAACACACCGCCTTTGCCGGCGCGGGCGATGAGGGCGCTGGCGCCATTGGCGCGCAGGGCGGAGACATCATGCTCGGAATAACCGCGCCCCTCGCGCTGGCGTTCCTTGGGATCGTAGGCGGAGACATTGATGATCTGTGGCAGGCCACGTGCGGAACTTGCAGAGTTTCCGGACGGACCGGAGTGCGATCCGCATTGAATGAGCAGCAGGGTGAGAGGAAGCAGCAGCAGGTGTTTCATGGGGATGAGTGAGATAGAAGTTTATGATAACATCGCAAACGCAGCCATGCCCACCATCGCGCCGGTGGTGCCGAGGATGGTTTCCATGACAGTCCATGTCTTGAGGGTTTGCAACTCGGTGGCTCCGGTGAATTTTCCAAACAACCAGAAGCCGGAATCGTTCACATGACTCAGCACGATGGATCCGCCTGCGATGCAAACCGACAAGGCGGCAAGGCGGGGACCGCCGAGTTGCATCGGCTCCACCACCGGCAGGATGAGACCCACGGTGGTGAGGCAGGCGACGAGGGCCGAGCCCTGGATGACCCGCACGGTGGCGGTGATGATGAAAGCGGCCACGGCGATGGGCAGCCCCATATCGGCAAGTGCCTTGCCCAACTGCGGGCCCACGCCGGAATCCACAAGAACCTGTTTGAACACGCCGCCCGCCCCGGTGACAAGCAGGATGATGCCGGCGGGTTGCAGGGCGGCGGAACAGATTTCAAAGACTTTCTCACGACTCATGCCCCGGCGGATGGCAAGGCCGTAGAAGGCGAGCAAACAGGCTGTTAGAATGGCGAAGAACGGATGGCCGATCAATTGCAGCCACGCATGAACATTGCTGTCTTTTGCCACGAAGTTTCCGCCGATGGAGCGGGCTCCCACCAATAACAACGGAAACAAAACCAATCCCAGACTCAGGCGAAATGAAGGTGGAGCCACGGAGTTTCCCTCAACCATTGCCGATGGCGCGGTGGCATCGGCAGGCATCGCGAGATTCACCCGGCGGCTGATCCACGTTCCATAAAGCGGACCCGCAATCAACATGCCGGGGATGGCGGCGCACAAGCCGATGAGAATCATCCAACCAAAGTCCGCGCCCATCTGGGAGGCCAGCAACATCGGCGTGGGACCGGGCAGCAGAAACGCAGCGGCAGCGGCCACACCTGCGAAGAGCGAGACGGCAAACTTGGTGGTGCCCAGCCCGGTGCGCCGGACCAGCGCGAAGACGAGGCCGATCAAAAGCACGATGGCCACATCGAAAAACAAAGGCAGCGCACACAGCAACCCGGCCACGGCGAGTGCGATGTGGGAACGCTTTTCACCGAATGCCTTCAAAAGACGCAGCGCGATCTGATCAAGCGCGCCGGTTTCGTGCAGGACTTTTCCAAACATCGCCCCGAGCCCTACAACGATCGCGAGGAACCCAAGCGTGCCGGACATGCCTTTTTCCATCGTCTTGGCAATGTCCTGCGGCGGCATGCCGGATAGGATCCCTGCCGCCATGGAAACCAGGATCAATGCCACGAAGGCATGCATGCGCACCTTCATGACGAGGAACAAAAGCAATGCCACGCTGCCCAGCGCCGTGACTGCAAGCGTCACGGTATTCATGGTTCGTGGAAACGGCGGGGCTGGGCTGACATGGCGATTTCCGTGACATCCTCCACAGGCCGGACTCCATGGCAAGCCCCCTTGTCTTGCGGTTCGAGGTCATGCTAAACCCATCCATGACCGCAAACGAACTCGCCCTCTCCGCCGCCAACGATGCCTCCTCACCCGCTGGTTTATCCCCGGTCGCCAAGACCCTGTGGCTCGCGAGGGCCGGACAATGGGATGCCGCGCACGATCTCTGCCAGGACCTCCCCGGCGTGGCGGGCTCATGGATCCATGCCTATCTCCATCGCGAGGAGGGAGATGATTCAAATGCAGCCTATTGGTATTCCCGCGCTGGCAAACGCATGCCTCCATCTTCCCTCACGCTGGCGGAGGAATGGCTGCAAATTGCCGAAACATTGCTCGATGGCAAGGCGACCTAAAACAGGCCGAGCACCTTGAGGATGACGATAACAATCACCACGGCGCCGACGATACATACAAT
>JALOTR010000443.1 GCA_025457805.1 Akkermansiaceae bacterium
CGATCGCCGTCAACCTCGCCGGAGGCCCCTTGGAATTCCGCAATGCCGGAACCACCGCGCCGGTCATCTGGCTTAACGCCTTTCCCTCCACCGTCACTTACACCATCGCCAACGACATCACGCTCGCCAACGACACCACCTTCAACGCCTCCAACAGCGGCCGCTACCTTTTCACCGGCAGCATCTCCGGCCCCGGCGCACTCACCCGCATCGACCGCTGGAGCACGCTCATTCTCAGCGGAAACAACAGCTATCAGGGCACCACCACCATTCCATCCCTCGGCACCATCCAGATTGGCAACGACGGCCCTACCGGCACGCCCGGCAACGGCCCCATCGTCAACAACGGCAGCCTCCGCATCGACCGCTCCGGCACGCTCGATCTCACCAACTCTATCAGCGGCTCAGGCAACCTGATCATCGACAACCCCGCCGCCGCCGACACCGTCGTCCTCAGCGCCGACAACTCTTTCTCCGGCGGCACCACCCTCAACCGCGGCACCCTCCGCCTCACCCATTCCAGCGCCCTCGGCACCGGCAGCAAAACCCTCTCCTCACCCGGAGCCGACCGCCGCATCCAGCTCTCCAACAACATCACCCTCCCCGCCGCCCTCACCCTCAGCGCCTCCTCCAACTCCTTCGACGGCGGCGGCATCAGCAACCTCGACGGCAACAATCAAATCCAAGGCCCCATCCAGATCACCACCGGCAACGGCCTGCTCAACATCTCCAGCAGCGCCGGCACCCTGCTCATCTCCGGCCCCATCACCGCCGCCACCACCACCCGTTCCCTCCTCCTCGGCGGTGCATCGTCCGGCACCATCAGCGGCACCATCAGCGACGGCCTCACCACCGCCATGCCGGTCACCAAACAAGGCAATGGCACCTGGACCCTGACCAACGCCCACAGCTACACCGGCCCCACCGCCATCAACGCCGGCAAGCTCGTCCTCAGCGGCGCCCTCACCAGCGACCTCACCGCCACCACCACCGGCATCCTCGCCCCACAAGGCACGCCCGCCACCACCGGAGCCCTCAACCTCACCGCCACCGGCCGCCTTGAAATCCGCCCCGGCGACACGCTCAGCATTGGTGGAAATCTCACCCTCGCTGGAAATCTCGACCTCATCGCCCCGCCCGGCCTCGCCCCCGGCACCCGCTTCACCCTCCTCAACAAAACCAGCCCCGGCGCCATCACCGGCAGCTTCGCCAGCCTGCCCGAAGGCAGCAACTTCACCGCCAGCGGCTACGCCTGGCAGATCACCTACAGCGGCGGCGATGGCAACGACACCGTCATCAGCATTCCCAATCTCAGCGCCATCGAGTCATGGCGTCAGTTGCACTTCGGAAGCCCCGCCAACACCGGCAACGCCGCCGACAACTTCGACGCCAACCACGACGGCGAAACCAACCTCCTCGAATTCACCACCGCCCAAAACCCACACGCCCCCACCCGCGCCATCGTCTCCCTGCTCCCCGCTCCAGGCTCCATGCTTGATTTCACCTACACCCGCAGCAAAGCCGCCTTCGACCAAGGCTATATCTTCTCCGTCGAATACAGCGACACCCTTGCCCCCAACTCCTGGACCTCCGTCGGCCCGGGCACTGTCACTGCCGAAGGCCCCACCCAATCCGTCACCGCCGCCCACCCCAAAGCCCTCAACCACCACCGCTTCACCCGACTCAAAGTTACCACCCCATAATTTTTGTCGCGGCCGCAACAAGGATTGTGGGCGAAGAATCTGCGATCCGAGTCGCGGAGCCAACCGCAATGACACCCGCAGCAAGGCAGCATACCAGCAAAGCATCGTTTTCGAGGTCGAACACGGCGCTACATTCGGGCGGCCTTGGTAACTCTATCGGTTCCGGCATCCTGCTGAGCGATGGGCCACTCCAGACCCTCAAAGCCGGCCTGCCTGCCAACAGCACAAGCCACTTCGCGCGCCTCAAAGTCAGCGCCCCGTGACCCTTGGAATCCGGACTTCATCCGCTTAGTGGAAGATTTTTCGCGAATCCCCGCCATCCGATGCTCATTCTTTCCAGCGCGGCTTCCAAACCGGAAGCCCGCAAAAGCAGACGCATGCCCGGAGAGCCTGAAAAAGACCCATCATCTGAATTTCTCGGCCACATGCTGAGATCCCAGAGGTCCATCCGGAATTATATCTTCAGCCTGCATCCCTATGCCCAGGATCTGGACGATCTTTTCCAACAAACCGCCCTCACCTTGTGGCGGGAGTTTGAAAAATATGATGCCACCCGCGAGTTCCTGCCATGGGCATTGCGGATCTCGTATTTCGAAGTCCTCCGGTTGAGAAAAAAACAAAGCCGGGATCGCCTCGTCTTCTCCGAGGATTTCATCGAGCTGATGGCAAGCGATTGCGCGGAAGATCCCTCCATATTGATCGGGCCACACCGCCATGCGCTGGATACCTGCCTCGCCAAACTGGACTCCCTTTCCCGCGAGGTGCTCATGGCCCGCTACAGTGAGAATGCCACCGTCAGCAGCCTCGCTTCCATCCACCGCATCAGCATCCACCGCTTGTATCGTTTGCTCGATAGCGCCCGTGCTTCTCTGGTGGCCTGCGTCCGTCGTCAACTGCACTCCGCCGGAGAGTCATTCCCTTCCGAATCAAGGTCATGAAACCGGAACCCACACCCCCACTGGCAAGCTTGCTTGCCAAACTGGTCGATCACGGTCTCGACGAGGCGGAGCATGCAAAGCTGGAGGAAATTCTCACCAAAAACCCGGCCGCACGCGACTACTATCGCCTCTATCTCGCCACCCACCTCGATCTCAACGAAGTGGTTGCCGATCTGGGTTTCGCCCCTTCTCCCCGTCCCGGATGGCTGCGTCGTTTCCAGTTGCCGCTCGCCATGGCGGCACTCATCCCGCTCGCCGTCGGCATCATCCTTTGGGGGCCATGGCGCGATACACGCAGGGAGCCGGGAGCAGAGGTCCTCGCCATCACCTCTGCTTCACAAGGGGTGAAATGGAGTCTCGCCACCCAACCTTCAGCCGGGCTCAAACTCCATGCCGGCCGCATCCGGCTCGCCTCCGGCAAACTTTCCATGACTCTCCGGGGCGGGCAGATCGCCACCTTTGCCGCGCCTTCGGAATTCCAACTCATCGATGAAACCGAGATTTTCCTTCATCAGGGAAACGCCTCCCTGCGCATCACCGGGGATCCCACGCCCTTCACCATCCGCGTCCCCCATGGCGAGGTGGTCGATCTCGGCACCGAGTTCTCTGTAAACGTCGCCGCAGATGGCACTGCGGATGTGTGGGTCTTCGAAGGCAAGGCCATGGTTTCCCTCACCAGCGGCAGCTCCAAGCGCGAGCAGCAGTCTCTCATTGCCGGCCAATCCGTGCGGATCGCCCAGTCCCTCGCCCCCAGCCCGTCCACCGCCACGGACTTCGTCCGCCCGCTCCTTGAAGCAGCGCCCACTGATCCACCCAACGCCATCATTGCGGACTTCTCAGCGGATTTCCCCGCTTCCAACCTCGGTTCCGGCCAACCCTTCAGCGGCAGCGAGAAACCCGCAGATGGCTGGGCCTTTCTTTGGAATCCCACAGGGACACTTGGCGACGCTTCCCTCTACCAAGCGCTCCTTCCCAACACCGTCAACACCTTCCCCGCCGCGGATGGAGGAGGAATTTTCCCGATGTTCACCAAGCTCGGCGATGTGGCATTCAACTCGATCGCCCAGGAACATTTCCAATACGGACGGATCGCAAAAACCTCGATCCATCCGGGAAGATACATCACAGGCAAGGACTACCGCGCCATCATCGCCTACACTATCCAAGCTGACGAAGCAGGCAGCATCCGCATCGCCAACAGCTCGCTCGCCAAACACCGCGTG
>JALOTR010000444.1 GCA_025457805.1 Akkermansiaceae bacterium
CTGCAACATGCCCGGTGTCACCCGTTACTCATTCACTCAAAACACGGTCGTGGTTAAAAATGACATGAGTGTTCTCAACATCGGCAGCGTTGAAAAACCTGGAATCGCCAACAACGTCACCATCAGCCGCAATCTCTTCGTCAAGGACGGATCACCTGCCAGCACCGCGCCCGTCATGAGCCTGCATGGAGCCTCCACTTCCGAGTCGGTCTCCATCCGCGACAATGCCTTCTGGAATTGGAAACCAGACGGTGATTCACCCCTGGTCGCCGATCCGATGTTCGAACGCCAGGCCGATGAGGACGCCCGGCTCTTTTTACCCGCCAAAAGCCCGGTGAGAGTCGCCGGGAAAGGCAACTTCAAGGAGGCTCGCCAACAAACCCCACGCTCTCCCGATTCATGAAAAAACCCATCTTCGCGCTCGTTGCGTGCATCCTTCTGCCGCTGACCGCAAGCGCCCTCCCCATTCAGGTGAATCCAGCGACTCCGCTCACCGGCACTTATGCGGTGGAGTGGAATGGCAGCACTTTGGAAAACTGGACGGCCACCGGAATGACCACGCCCACCGTTAGCGGTGGCATTCTTTCCAGCACGACCAGCAGTGCCGATCCGCAGATCACGCGCACGATCCCCACCGCGAGCAGACCCGATCTCGATCTTGGCTTCAACGACTTTCTCGAACTGCGGATGCGGGTCCCGGCGAGTTATGTGGACGACATCCAGATTTACTATGGCACCACAGCCACCACCGGCTTCAGTGCCGGGCGGTTGATTTCCATCCCCAACGCTACCATTCCCAAAGATGGCGCCTTTCACACCTATCGCATCGATGTCGGCCCCGAGCCATGGTGGCGGGCATCCCTGCGGGATCTGAGGATCGATCCCGGTAATATCTCCGGAGTGCCCTTCGCCATCGACTACATCCGCGTTGGCGATGAGCCAAGCCCGATGGTGTATCAATCCCGCGCCACCATCAAGTGTCCGGCAGTGGGAGGAGCCACTCCGGCCGAGGCCGTATTCGGCCCCGGTCAGGCGGTG
Organism: Akkermansiaceae bacterium; assembly: GCA_025457805.1. Classification (GTDB taxonomy): domain Bacteria; phylum Verrucomicrobiota; class Verrucomicrobiia; order Verrucomicrobiales; family Akkermansiaceae; genus Luteolibacter. Next base: position 1,039 of record JALOTR010000444.1, read on the forward strand.
CAGTCGATGGAGTCGAAGCGGTTCCGCTTCCTCTGGAACAGCAGCGTCACCGCGCAGACGGGATGGACCGCAAACACTGCCAAGGGCACCTTGCGCAACCTTGAGGAAGCCTGGCAGGTCTATGTGAAAATCCTCGGCTACCGGGAACCCGCCTTCAACGTCGGCACCCACTCGGGAACCGCCTACAAACTCAACGTCACAAGTTATTACAGCGGTTTCTGGGCGGGGCTGGACGATCATGGTGGCATCTCGCTGGCGCAGCTCAACATCACACCGGGTGGCTTGCAAGTGGACCCTCCCACATGGGTGGTTCCGCACGAGCTGATGCATTGTTTCCAATTTCACAACACCTCGGGCCACGTCAACGGTGAGTGGTATGAGACGCATGCCAACTACGCCCGCGAACGTTGGCTCGACTACTATCAGGCTTTTTATCCGAACCGCTCGAACATCGAGGCTCTCGGCGTGCGTGATGGCCATTTCATGATGTCGTCGGGACGCAACTACTATCTCACGTGGCCATTCATGTATTATGTGGACACCAATCCTGACAACCTGCCGGACCTCGGCGAAGGCATGATCAAGCGCGTCTGGCAGGAAACCCAGCCCAATGAATTTCCGATGATGGCACTCGACCGCATCACGCCAACCACATCGATCAAGGACATCGCCGGTTACTACGCCCGGCGTTGCGCGACCTGGGATTTCTCCAACCAGGCGGCCATGACCGCCGAGCTCAATCTCCAGGATCCCACCCGCAATGCCCGCCATCTTTTCACCGATCTGATCCAGCGCCCGGACGCCCCGGATTGGTGGCGCGTGCCATCCCACAAAGCCCCGACACAAGGGGCCTACGCGATGCACGAGTTGATCCCCAGCGGCAGCGGAGCCGGTCGCGTGGTTTCAGTGAATCTCCGCGGCCTTGCTGACTCCGCCCGTGGCGCGGATTGGCGCGCGTCGTTGATCGCAGTGAGCGACACCGGGAGCGAACGTTACACACCGCTGTGGAGCAACGGCAGCAGCTCGATCACCCTCGCCGCCAACGAAAACAGACTCTACCTGTCCGTCGCTGGAACACCGAACGTTTTCCATTACGGCGGTCACGATGAGGCAAGCTACCGTTTCCGCTCCCATCCATCGCGCTCGCGTTTCCATTACGAGGTGCAGGTCAGTGGAGCCACCCCACGCGTGCGGACCAATGGATCGACCGCTGGCATGACTCAACATTCCAATGGAAACGGTTGGAAATCCGTCACCGTTCCTAACAGCGTCTTCATCGGACCCAACGCCCGTGTCACCGGCGGCACGGTCAGCGGCAATGCCCGGATCGAAGACTACGCCGTTGTCTCAGGCGGCACCGTCAACAGCAATGCCATCATCAGCGGAAACGCCTGGGTGCGTGGCGGCACCGTCACCGGCGATGCCCGCGTTCGGGATTGGGCGATCATCGACGGCGGCACTATTTCCGGCAATGCCCGCGTGCTCGAACACGCCACCGTCGAAGGCAACATGCAGGATACCGCCATGGCCAAAGGCAGCGCACTCCATCAAACCGGTGGCACGCTCAGTGGCAATGCCATCGTCGATGGCGATTATATGTTCAACAAATCCCTGACAGGCGGCATCACCTTCGGCCATCTGCCCTTCGTTGGCATCCCGGACAACTTCACCACCGCCACACCCGCCGGGCTCTACGCGGCTTATGATTTCAAGTCTGCACACGACTCCCGCGCACTCGACCAATACGGCGTCACCGATGGTTTCACCCACGGCTCACCCGCCTGGACCTTCACCGATGGCAAGCGAAAGGGTTTCCTCAGCTTCAATGGCAGCAGCCAATCGATCACGCTTGACCGCAGCGTGGCCGACAGCCGTGCATTCACATTCGCCGCCTGGGTGAAACCCGCGGGCGGCCCCGCCAATCAAGCTTTGCTCTGGCTCGGTGCGACACCCACCCGGCGCATGTCACTCACCGCCGATGACGGCAATGGGCAAACGAGGTTTTCCATCGTCAGCGGCGGCGCGGAGCAAACACTCACCTGCCCCTCGCTGCCGACCGGCGTCTGGTCGCACGTCGCCTTGTCCCTCAATGGCAGCACCGGAGTCCTTTATGTCAACGGAACCGCCGCCAGCAGCGGCGCGATCACCCTCCGCCCGGATCAACTGCTCGCCGAGAACACCTCCACCGCCGTTCGCCACCATTACCTCGCCCGGTCGGAAGGCGGCATCATGCCGATGTTCCATGGCTCGCTCGACGACGTACAATTCTTCTCCATCGCCCTCAACAGCACTCAACTCGCCGCCGCCACCGTGCCCTTGCTCGATGGCATCGGCACCGTCTTGTTGAGTGATAACTTCAACTCGGAAAGTTATAGTTTCGGCGAATTCAACAACACCCTCGCCAGCGACCAGCAAGGCTTCCTCGCAACCATCAGCTACAGCGTCACCAGCGGTGGCCAGGGCTGGCAGGCCCAACATGGCAACGGCGGCACCATGCTGCTCGTCGGTGATGCCGGTTTCGGCTCGAACGCCAGCCTCAATGAGGATTTCTCCATCGCCGCCAACGGCCTCGACCAACCGATCGCCATCCAGTTCGACGCCACCGTCAGCGATACCTCCACTGGCGAGTGCTGGTCATCGATCACCATCGGCAGCGGACAAAACCTCATCGCCAACAGCAGCGGCGCGAAATTCGGCATCCTGCCCAAACTCAACGGCAGCATGGAAGTCTGGGTGAACGGCTCGCTGCAACCACTGACCAACCGCAGCGGCAACAACTACCGCATCATTCTCTCGGACAGCGACGGCAGCG
>JALOTR010000445.1 GCA_025457805.1 Akkermansiaceae bacterium
ATGAAAATGATCATCCCTTACAAACCCAGGCACAGGAATTGGCGATGCGTGCCATGGATGTGGTGCAACGGGATGCAGGACCGGGCACTCCGGCGTATGAGCTGGTTTCCAATTTGCTTCAAGTGAGTGGAAAACTCGCCGGTGCCCTCAATGGACGGGGCAGCGGCTACGAACCGGAGACGGGATATGTGCTCGCTGTTTTGAAACGTTGCCTCAACTGGCTCAACGCAGCGGTGGGCCAATGCCAGGAACTCATGAGCCACGAGCAGGACCCGGATCAACTCGCCGCTCTTGCCCACTTGCGAAGCTCGGCCTTTGCCATCCGCGATGGCATCACGGAACTGCGCCGTGAGTTGAAGTGATTTTCTTGCAGCCTCCGCCCTCTCAACTTGGTTGTGAAATTGAACCGCCGATGAACGCGGATCCACGCAGATGAATGAGCCGAAGTGGGAATAGGGGAACCACGGAAGAATCGGAAAACTCGGAAGTTTGAAGAGTGACTATGGACAATGAAATCCCGTGCATGATGCGTTCAAGTGCCGGCGAAAGAGATAAGGGATTCGTTAGATTCGTGGTTCCCAATTTCCCACCTAATCCTCTTCATCCCCGGATGCTTCCGATTGCTCGGGATCGATCTTGCGGAAATGGATCTGCCCCACACGGCGGCCATCGGTGCTGGTGACGCGGGCTTCGTAACCGAGCACTTCGAGGGTCTCCCCCACTTCCGGGAAGCGGCCGAGTTGCTGGGTGATGTATCCGCCCACGGTGGTGACCTCGCCGCTGTCGAGCACGAGATCCTCCACGAATCCGCCGAGGTCGTTGAGGGTCATGGTGCCTTCGACGACGAATTCAGTCTCATTGACGCGGGTGAACGCAGAGCGCTCGTTGTCGAATTCATCCTGAATATCGCCCACGAGTTCTTCCATGATGTTATCCAGGAAAACAATTCCCACCGGTGTGCCGAATTCATCGACGGCGAGAGCAAGGTGAGCATGCTCACGGAGGAAAAATTTCAATAAGGTATCCAGGGGCATCGTGTCCGGGACGATCTTCAACTCGCGCTTGATGCGCATGAGATCGGGGTCCGGATCGTTGATGAGCTTGAAGAGATCCTTGATGTGGATGAGGCCGATCGAGTTGTCGAGGTGGCCTTTGACGAGCGGAAAGCGCGTGTGCTTGGAGCGGATGGCGATTTCCAAAGTCTTTTCAAAGGGCTCGTCCGCATCGAGGAAGATCACCTTGTTGCGCGGCGTCATCACATCGCGCACCCAGAGTTCATTGAGGCCGAGCGCATTGATGAGGATCTCGCGTTCGGTTTCCGTCACTTCCTGGGACTTTCCGCTTTGCGTAACGAGCAGCGCGAGTTCCTCGGCCGAGTGGCTGTGCTCGCTTTCGCTGATGGGATCGAGATTGAAGAGGACTTTGAGGAGTTTGTTTGCGGTGCCGTTGAGAACAATGATGGCCCAGTGGGCGGAGCGGTAAAAGGCATGCAACGGACCAGCCAGCGCCATCGTCGTGGAAACCGAGCGGCGGATGGCGATGGATTTGGGCATCAGCTCGCCGATGACCACGTGGAGGAAAGTGAAGGAAATGATCGCCAGCGCGAAGGAAATGAACTTCACCCACCACAGCGAGATTCCGGTCATCATCAACAAGGGCGCGACCAGTGCTTCCACGAAGGGCTCGCCGAGAAAGCCGAGAGCGAGCGAGGCGATGGTGATGCCGAGTTGGTTGGCGGAGAGGTAACCATCGAGGTGATTGACCACGTGAAGGGCGGTCTTGAGCTTGGCGGGATTGGAGTTTCCCTCGGACTCCAACTGGCTGGGCCGCACCTTGACGATCGCAAACTCGGAGGCGACGAAGAAGGCATTGAGCAAGAGAAAGAAAATGATGCCCGCCACATACAGCAGCGCTTTGCCAAGCGTGAGTTCGGCGGGGAGCGTGGGTGAGATCGAACCCAGGATCGGCCAAGTTTCTAACAAGAGCGTCATGGTCACACGATCAGAGTTTTTCGTAAACGCCCTGATCGCGCCGTTCCAAGATGGTGAAGCCGGCTTTTTTCGCGTCCGAGATGGACAGCGGTTTGGTAATCGTGGGGGTGTTGATCCGCGAGATTACCTTCTTGACCGGGTTTTTGCAGAGGGGGCAGACCAGCAAAGGGGCGCGGTCCACGGGGCGTCTGAGCTCGAATCCTTTGGCGCAGATGCGGCACGAATGCTCAGGATCCTCAGGAGCTTCGGAAACGTATTCGTAAATGGGCATAATGAAAGCGCGGGCCGGGTAATTTCCGTCCCACGCCAGAATTTAGCGGAATCCGTGCCAGCTTACCAGCTCGACTTGGTCACACCGGGGATCATGCCAGCGGAAGCAAGCTCGCGGAAGGTAATCCGGGAAAGGCGGAAGCGGCGCAGGAATGCGCGGCGGCGGCCGGTGATCTCACAGCGGTTGATGAGACGGGTCGGGCTCGCGTCACGCGGGAGCATGGAAAGTCCGACGTAGTCCTTCTCAGCTTTCAGCTTGAGGCGGAGTTCGGCATACTTCTCGACGGTTTTCTTCTTGCGCTCGTTGCGGGCGATCCAACTTTTCTTAGCCATAATTTTGGGGGGGCAGGTGTTAAGGGAATGGCGGGAGCTTGCAAGCCCAAAGTCGCGCAAATCCGGAATTTTCCAAAAAACCGGGCGAAATCCCCCGGATTTTTTGCGTGGAGCTCGAAAAATGCGGCTGCGGGAGGCGATTCAAGCGGGCTTGTGTTTGATGAGCCGGAAGCGGTCGTGATAGACGCCGTGGTTGAATTTCCGGCAGCAATCGTAGCAGGCCACGGTGCGCTGGATGGGCTTCACGCGGTGGATGGTGGCGAAGCAGTTCGGGCAGATGTAGGCGTGGTTGCGCTTCATCCTCCGGCGCTTGAAGGGGAGGTTGTGAAACGGTTGCTCGCCCGGGATGCCAAGTTCCGCACAAGCCGCCTGCCACTCCGGTCCATGAGGTTCGATGCGGCGGCGCCCGCAACGCTCGTAGGCGACGAGATGGGCGAGTTCGTGTTTGAGAGTGCGCCAGAGTTCTTCCGGTTCGCAATCGCGCAACTTCGGATTCAGTTCGATCGAACGGTCCGGCCACCACGCGCGGCCGGCGGTGGTTTGCATGCGCGGATTCCACATCACCCGCACCTTGCGCGAGAGTTCGGGAAGCGACAGTGACGACGATGCCTCGGCACACCACGCGGTGAGACCGCCATCGTCTTTCAGAGGACTGGGCTTGCCGGATGGAGGTGCCGGTGCCTTGAGGACCCTGAGCCAAGAGGTCCATCGGAATTCAAGTTGAGGCATGCAACGGCCCATTGCTGAGACCACTAGCAACATTCCTTGTGATTGGCAACACGGCAGCTCGCGATTTTTTCTAACAGTTTTTCGATGGCGTCGTTTTTCGGAATTCAATCCGCGTTTGATCGATGGCCATTCGTGAAGCATGATCCGCACATGACTGAAACATTCCACGGATGGGCGGCAACAAAAGCGGGCGGAGAGCTTTCACTGATGGCGTATGAGCCCGGCGAAATGCGCCCGGAGCAGGTGCAGGTGAAGGTGGAATCCTGCGGCATCTGCCATTCGGATTTGTCGATGCTCGGCAACGATTGGGGCAATGCGAGTTTCCCGCTGGTGCCCGGTCATGAAGTGATCGGCATCGTGGAAAAAGTCGGCGCGCAAGCCAAAGGACTCGCAGTTGGCGATCGCGTGGGACTTGGTTGGTTTTCCGGAAGCTGCATGGCGTGTCCATCGTGTTTGTCCGGCCGCCATCAACTCTGCGGATCTTCGGAGCAAATCATCGTCGGTCGCCACGGCGGCTTCGCGGATC
>JALOTR010000446.1 GCA_025457805.1 Akkermansiaceae bacterium
GGTGCCGGCGATGGCGTAGGCCACGACGAGCGGGGGGGACATGAGGAAGTTGGCCTTGATGCTCTGGTGGACGCGGGCCTCGAAGTTGCGGTTTCCGGACAGGACGGAGGCGGCGACGATGTCGTTGGCTTTCACGACGTCCTCAATGCCGGCATCAAGCGGGCCGGAGTTGCCGATGCAGGTGGTGCAACCGTAGCCGACGGTTTGGAAGCCGAGCTTGTCGAGTTCCGCCTGGAGGCCGGTTTTGTTGAGGTAATCGGTGACCACGCGGGAGCCGGGTCCGAGCGAGGTTTTGACGGCGGGCTTCACGGTGAGGCCTTTTTCATTGGCCTTCTTGGCGAGCAAACCGGCGGCCAGCATCACGCTGGGGTTCGATGTGTTCGTGCAGGAGGTGATGGCGGCGATGAGCACGGAGCCATGGGTGATGGTGTCCTTGATGCCGCCTTTGCTGTCCACGCTGACTTCCCAGAGCGGGTAGGAGGGAGTCTCGTTGGGCTCGGTGATCACGCCCACTTCCGCGCCGAAGGCACGACCGATGCCGCTGGTTTCGTCAGGGACGCTATCGAGGGTCTCGGGAAGGTTTTCTGGCGTGCGGGTATCGACGACCGGCGACTTGGCATAACCATCGGGCGCGGGGCCAGTGAGCAGGGAGGCCCACTTGGTTTTTAGCGATTCGATTTCGATGCGGTCCTGCGGGCGCTTGGGACCGGCGACGCCGGGTTTGACGGTGGAAATGTCCAAATCGACGATTTGCGAGAAATCGAGCGCATCGCGGTTGAGCGGGATGCCCCAGAGGTCCTGGGCCTTGTAGTAGTTTTCGACGGTTTTGCAGAGTTCCGGCGGGCGGCCGGTGCCTTCGAGGTAGCCGGTGGTGATGTCGTCGATGCCGAAGAAGCCCATCGTCGCGCCGTATTCCGGGGCCATGTTGGCGATGGTGGCGCGGTCTGGGAGCGAGAGCGCACGGGCGCCGGGGCCGTAGAATTCGACGAATTTTCCGACGACTTTGGTCTGGCGGAGGAGTTCGGTCACGCGCAGGACGAGGTCGGTGGCGGTGACGCCGGTGGCGAGGTGGCCGGTGAGGTAAACGCCGACCACTTCCGGGACAAGGAAGGTGACGGGTTGGCCGAGCATTCCGGCCTCCGCCTCAATGCCGCCCACGCCCCAGCCGACGACGCCGAGGCCGTTGATCATGGTGGTGTGCGAATCGGTGCCGACGAGGGTGTCCGGATAAAACACGCCGTCTTTTTCCAGCACGCACTTGGCGAGGTATTCGAGGTTCACCTGGTGGACGATGCCGATGCCGGGAGGCACGACCTTGAAGGTATCGAAGGCTTGTTCGCCCCATTTCAGGAACTCGTAGCGCTCGCGATTGCGGTGGAATTCGAGGTCGAGGTTCTTTTCCAGCGAGGATCCGGTGCCGGCGTAATCGACCTGCACCGAGTGGTCCACGACGAGGTCCACGGGCACAAGCGGCTCGATCATTTTGGCATCCTTGCCCATGCCATCGACGGCGGAGCGCATGGCGGCGAGGTCCACGAGGAGCGGCACGCCGGTGAAGTCCTGGAGCACGATGCGGGCGACGACGAAGGGGATTTCATAATCGCCGGGAGAAGTGGCGTTGTAGGCGGCGAGGTTTTCGATGTCCTTGTCGGAGACCTTGAGGCCATCGTTGTTGCGGAGGAGCGACTCGAGCACGATCCGGATGGACACCGGCAGGCGGGAAAGATTGGGGAAGCCTTGTTCGGCCAGGGCGGGGAGTGAGTGGAGTTTCCCTTCGGAGCCGGAGCCGGTGGTGAAAGTGCGGAGCGTGTTCATGGTTGGGGTAAAGACGATACGGTCGATGCGATCGGTACGCGGTAAAGCGGCATTTGTGCCATGCCGGGCGGGCGGAGGGTGGGAAAAGGCGTCGCGTTTGTCAAAATCGTTTGAGGCTGGCGGAAATTTGGTTTCCGGGTCCGGGAAAATGCCGGATTTGCTGGGCGAGCTAGCTAGGGATTTTTCAACCGCAGATGGACCCAGATTTACGCAGATGAAAGAGGGATGATGCCCAGACCATTGCGAAGGGAATCGAATCGTGCCCTGATCACGATCAAAAATCCATGGTTTGATCCAAATCCGCGTTCATCCGCGTTCATCTGCGGTTCATTTGTTCTTTATCGGAGTCCGTGATCCCAAGCTTGATCGCCGTGGCCGGATTTGCAGGAACTTTCCCTGTCCTCGCGGGGCGGGAGATGTTAGGTTTCCCATCATGAAAAAGTGGCTGATCGGTGGTTGGATGGCGATGATGGTGGCCTGCGCGCCGAAACCGGCGACGATTCCCGAGGTGGATGCGGCGATGATTTCCAAATCGGGCACTTCCATCGAGACGCTGCAACATGGCCGCCGGGTGTTTGTTTCCCAATGCGGGCGCTGTCATGAGTTGATCGCCCCGGATGCGGTGAAAACCTCGGACTGGAAGCTCCTGATTCCCGGCATGTGCTGGAATGCGGGGATTTCCAAGGCGGATGAAGCGGCGGTTATGGCTTATGTGATGGCGGCGAAAACCCGATAGGATCTGCGAAGCGTGAGTGGAGCAGGGGACTTGTGGGTGTTTGCGGGGGTGATGGTGCTGGGGCAGTTCAGCCCGGGGCCGGACATGCTTTTGCTGACGCGCACGGCGCTCAAAGAGGGGGCTGGGGCGGGAGTGAGGATGGCGCTGGGAGTGGCTTGCGGATTGTGCCTGCACACGGCGCTGGCGGTGGGCGGCATGGCAGTGGCGTTCCAATCATTTCCCGTCCTCCGCTTGCTGCTGCAATGGGCAGCGGCGATTTATCTGCTCTACCTGGCGTGGTGCATCGCGCTGGAACGATTTGTGGAATGGTATTCCGGAGCGATGCGGGAAAACGAAGCGGTGGAATCCCGGCACACGCCGTTCATGCGCGGGCTGATGTGCAATTTGCTCAATCCCAAAGCCGCGCTTTTCCTCGCTGCGGTCTGCGCACCCTTTCTCACCGGGGATCGCCCCGCGTGGTTTCCATGGGCGATGTGGGGAATCGTGGTGGGGCTGGGTGTCGTGCTGTGGTCGGCCTGGGTGGTTTTGCTGCAATGGCCACCTTTGCGAAATCGCTACGAACGCAGCGCCCGCTGGATCGATGGAGTCTTCGCGCTCGTCCTCGCAGCACTGGCGGTGAAGCTGATGCTGGGCGCCTGATCCTTTATTCAGAAATGAGAACCACGGAAAAATTCAGAAATGCGAACCACGGAATACTCGGAACACACGGAAGGTGATAGAGTTTTGGATTGGGTTGGACCCCAACAAATGAAACCTCATTGATTCTCCAAACTCTTCATTTTCCGTGTAATCTGTGTATTCCGTGGTTCCCCCTCTTCGTGTTCAGGTTGATTGCATGCAAAGAGGAAACCGATCTCATCGCGCAGTGGCTTACTCGTAGATCGGAGTCTTGTGCTGTTTGAAATACCCATCGCCCACATACATCGTGCCGGGATAGTCCGGCAGGGGGCCGGCGTCCGGTGGCAGCGGGATGTTTTCGTGAGTGGCATCTTCCGGTTGCGAATAGGCGATGCTCACGGGCGTGCCCACCTTGACGAGGCGGAAGAATTTCGGCGCGAGGTTTTCATGCATGCGGATGCAGCCATCCAAGGTGCAGGGATGGTGTTTCACCCAGCCGGTGTGGAATCCGTAACCGGGCTTGAACTCGCACCAGTAGGGCAGCGGTGTGCCTTTGAATGACCACCCTGTGGGACGATTCCTGAGCTGGCTTCGTTTGATCTGATTTCCCTTGTAGGAATAGCCATGGTTGCTGGCGCGCTTTTTCTCGACCTTGTTGAGGATGCGG
>JALOTR010000447.1 GCA_025457805.1 Akkermansiaceae bacterium
TAACTTTCTGCCTGCACCGCCAGCCACTCCGGCGTCGCCAACTCCTCCAGTCGTTTAAGCAATTCTGCTGGGCGAGTCCTCTGGTCGAGGCTGGCAATCATCGCCCTCGTCTGCATGGGGACAATCTGCGCGGCGGTCTGGCAGATGGTGGAATGACCCGGATCTGCGGATGCTTCGTGGCATCGATCGAGGTAAGGAACGGGAAGCAGCGGCTGTTTTTTACTCTACAATTCCATCTTGGCTGATCGCGGGATTGCTGTTAAGCTTGCCACATGATCCTGACCCTGCCTGATGATCCAGCGCTCGCAGAGTTTGCCGAGTCCGACATTCGTTTGGATCTGGCATGCGCCTTGTATGCTGCGGGCCGCATCTCACGTGCAGTCGCGGCGCGCATGGCTGGAATGGAACGGCTTGCATTTGACGAAGAATTGTATCAGCGCCGAATCCCCAGCTATACAGAGGAGATGTTGGAGGAAGACATGGCCACACTGAGCAAGCTCTTTCCCCGGTGATCGTCGTCACGGACACGTCTGTTGTTTTGAATCTCTGCGCCTTGCAGCAGGAGCGGCTACTGGCTGACCTCTTTGGCTGCGTCCTCGCCCCGCCAGCTGTGATGGAGGAGTTTGAACGTCTCGCGTCTGTAGATCAACGATTCGCCGGCCTCACCTTTCCTGTGTTTGTCCAACTCAGCGCCGCCACTCAGATAGACCCATCGTTGGTTCTGAATCAACGGCTCCACCAAGGCGAACGTGAAGCCCTTTCGTTAGCTGCCGAGTTGGGTGCGGATGCGGTGCTCATGGATGAACGAGCAGGTCGAGCCGCAGCAAGCAGTCTCGGTTTATCAAGCATTGGTGTCCTTGGCATTTTGGTTCAGGCCAAAACGCTCGGCCTTCTGCCCGCTATCAAACCGCTGCTCGAACGGCTGCATCACCAAGCACGATTCTGGATCGCACCAGCCCTCATACAGCAAGTCTTGGAAAGCGTGGGCGAGTAGCGCTTGGTGATTAAAAAGGGGCCCCCCTTAAAAACATGGCGTATTTCATCTCACTTCAGCAAGAAGCGGGTGGGCGGAGGGGCGGATTCGTGGCAGGCTGGGCGCATGAAGGATCGTGCAAACGACTACGAACGCATCGCGGCGGCCATCCGTTTTCTGGAGGATCACCGGTATGAGCAGCCATCACTCGATTCGGTGGCGGCGGCGGTGGGGCTGAGCGCTTCGCATTTCCATCGGATGTTTTCCGCGTGGGCCGGTGCCACTCCGAAGGATTTCCTGCAATGCCTCACCCTCTCCCACGCCCGCGAGCTGCTGCGGTCGGGGGAAAATGTGCTGAGCGCCTCGCTTGAAGCCGGGCTCTCGGGACCGGGCCGCCTGCATGATTTGTGCGTCACTCTGGAAGCCGCCACACCGGGAGAAATCAAGGCCCGTGGCGCAGGCATGAGCATCACTGCCGGCGTGGTGGCGAGTCCGTTTGGAAACTGCCTGCTCGGCGAAACTCCCCGTGGGATCTGCCATTTATCGTTCTTCGATGGCGACGATTCCGCAGCCCGGGACGCGGCCTTTGCCGAACTCAAGGCCGATTGGCCACTGGCGGAAATTTCAAACGACGATGCCCATACCCGTGAGCTGGCAGAGCAAATCTTCTCCCCTGCCCCGCCCGCATCGCCATGGAAACTGCATATACGCGGCACGCCTTTCCAACTCCGCGTCTGGCGCGCGCTGTTAGACATCGCTCCCGGAACTTTGGTGAGTTATGGCAAACTCGCCGCCCATGCCGGCAATCCCAATGCCTCCCGCGCCACCGGCACGGCCGTGGGCAGCAACGCGATTTCCTATCTCATCCCCTGCCACCGCGTCATCCGCGAAACCGGCATTTCCGGCCACTACCGCTGGGGAGCTGTTAGAAAACGGGCGATCCTCGCCTGGGAGGGATGCAGATCCGAATCGCAAAAATTGACCACAGATTACTCAGATTTCTCAGATTAAGAAATGGATTGGGTTAGGGATTGAAGAGGCAATAGAAGATCTCCCCAAATCTGCGAAATCTGAGCAATCTGTGGTTGAAATACCATTCCTTCGGGTGCCGGCCTCTCCGCCACACTTCACCGCGATATGACCGGCTCCAGCCAAAGCGCCCAGTCGGCGCGGTTGGTATCGCCGCCGTCTTCGGTGCGCAAAGTGAGTGTTTGGATTCCTGTGAGATCGAGGTCGTAAGAAAGCGGGCGCGAGGTTTTCACGAGATCGGATTTCCATAACTCGCGTCCATCGCCTTCGATGACAAAGCGGATACTTCCATCATTACCATCGGCCAGACCGGCGGAACCTTTGAGCCGCTTCCATGCGCCACCAATGTTCCAAACATGTTTGGCCGGAGCATGCGCGTAAAAGCCATGGGAGAACACCGTGCCGCCGCAGCTGAGCAAGGCGTTGGAACCGGGAACACGGTCGCGAACCGGCGGGCCGTAGCCGGTTTTCTCTTCAGTCGCCGGCAGATCGGAAAGCGGAATCGAGGCGGCATCCGGTGCCACTGCTTTGCGCTGGGGCGAGAGTGTGGCGGCGAGGCGCTTGGCGATTTCGTGGATTTTTCCATCCGCCTGAATGGCGGGTTTTTCTAACAAAACCTCCACCGCCGCACCGTCACGGGCATTCACTGCATCGACCAGTGGTTGCAGCAAAAGCTTGGCTTTGGAAGCGCTGATGTCCGCCGTGCCATCGGCCGCGACCTGATAGGGATAACGGAAGGGCGTCGAGCTGAGGAAACCGGAAGCCACGCCATTGGCTTGCAGGAACACGACACGAAGTTCGGCCGATTTGCCGGGACGCAGGGCCTGGCAATCGATGCTGAAGTTTCCATCCTTGTCAGGGATGGCCGTGGCGCTGGTGGCATCATAATCGCCGCCGCCGGTCGGATCCATGTAAGCGACAACTCCATACACTGGGGGATCGGCAGTGACCTTGCCGGAGAATTTGAAGCCCTTGCCGTTTTGTTCGATGGCGAGATCGCTGGGAACCGCAGTGGGCTTGAGATCCATGCCCTTCACCGAACCGCAGAACATGGGATGCGAGGCCAGCCTCAAGGCATGGGCCAAGGTGATAAACGAGCCCTTGCCTTCACCGCGCAATTCCTCGCCATAGGTGCGATTTCCAGAACCCATCAAAGCGGTGCCAAAGGCTTCCCGCTCATCCGGACGTTCCAGATTGTGGGGCAAGCCCAAGGCATGGCCGAGTTCATGACAAATGCCTCCGATGAAAATGGAGTTATATCTTCCGATGGATATATGTCCGTATTGGCCATCGTGCACCTTGGGTTCCTTTTTCGCGAGCGATGACAATTCCAGAATCGGCGAGTCCACTTGCCAGGCCGTGCCACTGCGGTTGGTGCCGCCGGCATAGTAAGGGCTGTTCTGGGTGATGGTGCGGGTGGCGGCATCCCAGTTGGACATATTGCAGAAAATCACGATGGTTTCCTTGTCGGGATCGATCCCCGCAGCACGCAAGGGTCGGAGGCACTCAGTGCGGATCTCTGAGCCGCTTTCGGTCTTGTAGTTTGCATAAGGCTTCGCGCCTTTGACCACGTGGATCTTGATCATGCCGTTGTCCGCATAATCGAACTTGAGCGTTCGCGGTCCGAAGCCGATGCGGTTCATTTCCTTCGCATAAAAATCCCGGATGTGATGGAGGATGGCGGTGAGGCGTTCCTCATGGCGCGGGGCCGGATCGCGATCCGATGGAGTCCACAGCACGATGTGGAGCTTGCGTTCCGCTTTTTCCGGATTCACCGCCTGCCAAGCATCCAGAACCGCACGTGCGGCAGGGACCTTTGCGGAAAT
>JALOTR010000448.1 GCA_025457805.1 Akkermansiaceae bacterium
GAGGAGGACGGAATGGAGAAGGCGGGAAACCTCGAGATCCGTCGCATTTTCGCCGAAGCGGCCGACGGACCATTTCTGGAAATCCGCATAGTCGGACAAGCGTCCGCTCTCAATGAGGGCACTGCCGATGGCAATGAGATCGAGCGATTGCACGAGGCGCTCGCCATTGTTGATGGTGTCCGCTTTCACCATCATTTCAAAGCATTCCGCTGCTTGTTGCCAGCGACCACGAAGCGCGTTCCAGTTTCCGAGCGAGCGCAGAACGGATGAGGATTGCGGGGAAAGTTGGATGGACGAGAGGGGAGTGAGGCGGAGACGTTCATCCGCTTCCTGGGTTTTGCCTTCGCTCAGCAGCAGTGAAACGTGGGCGAATTCTTCCCAGCCCCGCGCTTCGGCGAAGCGCTTGAGTTCGCTGGCATGGGCTGCCTCCGCGACATGGTGCAAACGCGCTTGCTCTTCACGCGCCTCCCGTTCCTTGAGATAATAACTGAATGCAACTCCGAGACCGAAGAGCAGCGAGAGGCCGATGCCTGCGGTGGCTCCCACGGCGAGTTGATTTCTCCGGATGAATTTGCGCGCAAGGTAAAGCCGGCTTTGAGGCTGGGCCAGCACCGGCGCATGGGTGAGATAGCGGCCGAGGTCGAGGATCAGGCCGTTGACGGTCTCATAACGAAGTCCGCGATCCTTTTCGATGGCCTTCATCACCACCGAGTTGAGGTCTCCCTTGAGGGCGGTGATGAGTTTGGCGGGATCGATGTTTCTCTGATCGGAAATTTCCTTCAACTCCGCCGGCCCCATGGCAGCCAAGGTGGCGATGATCGAGGGACGATCGCGCTCGATGAGGATGCGGCCCAGTTCGGTGATGCCGGCAGTGGCAAGCTCCTTGCTATCGAAAGGTGTGCGACCGACAAGCAATTCGTAAAGCAGCACACCGAGGCCATAGACATCGCAGCGGGTGTCGATGTCGTGCTCTTTGCGGTCGGCTTGTTCCGGGCTCATGTAAGCCGGGGTGCCGACGAATTGATCGCCGAGGGTGGCGGATGTGGAAGCCGAATTTCCCGCGCTGGTGATCGCTTTCGCCACACCGAAGTCGATCACCTTGGGAGTGGGTTTCCCGTTCTCATCGGAAACCAGGACGTTGGAGGGCTTGATGTCGCGGTGGATGATGCCCTTTTGATGGGCGTGTTGGATGCCGTTGCAGACTTCGATGAACAGATCGATGCGTTGTCTCAGCGTGAGCCGCATCGTGTCGCAGTATTCGGTGATGCGGGCCCCTTTCACCCACTCCATCACAAAAAACGGGCGACCGGTTTCCGTGGCACCACCGTCGAGCACGCGGGCGATGTTCGGGTGGTCCATCAGGGCGAGCGACTGGCGCTCGGCTTCGAATCGGGCGACCACGCGTTCGGTATCCATGCCGAGCCGGATGACCTTGAGTGCCACTTGACGATGGATGGGTTCGATCTGCTCCGCGAGATAAACGATCCCGCAGCCACCCTCGCCGATGCGTTTATCCAATCGATAGCGCCCGATCCGTTCACCCGGTTTTTCGTCTTCAGGTGGGGCGATCCACTCCGCCGGATCCGCACCGCCCAGCCACTCTTCTCCTGCTTGCGTGGCGACCATCGTGCGCGCAACTTCCGCCTCACGGAAAAACCGGCTCGCCCGTGCATTCACCTCCAGCAATCCGCGCAAGCGCTCCGCACAGGCAGGATCGCCATCCCGGATCACGCCGATGAAGACCTCGCGTCCGTCGGGCGTCTCGATGCCCTCCGCGGTCTCAAACAGGATTTCCTCGATCTCATTGCGATCCATGGGTTTGATGAAAATTACGCGGTTCAGCCAGTCGCCCGGACATGGCGTCAGGATTTCGCGGGATGGCTGGCCCCGCCTTCGATCTCGGTGAGGATTTGAAACAACCGCGCTTTCGCGAAATTCCACTTCCGGCGCACGGTCTTTTCGTTCACGCCCAGCGTTTCCGCCACTTCATCATTGGTGAGGCCTGCGAAGAACTTGAGCATGACGATGCGGGTATCGTTCGGGTTCTCCAGTTCGAATCGCTTCAAGCTTTCTTCAATCAACAGCAGCCGCTCGTCCGCCGACATGTCCTGTGCGTCGAGCGGCCCCATCCAGTTTTCCGCGCTCGCACCGCCATGTTTCACCGTCGCCTTCTGTCGCGCGCGATCCATGAGTATTCGGCGCATGGTGAGGGCGGCGGCGTTGAAGAAATGCTCGCGACTTTCCCAACTGCGGTCGATTTTCCCGCCGAGACGGATCCACGCCTCATGGACCAATGCAGTCGGCTGCAAGGTCATCGCCCGCATTCCGCCCATCATCCGGGAAGCGGCCAGGCGACGAAGCTCGTCGTAAACCAAGGGCAGCAATTCCTCCGATTTCAGGCTGTCCGGCGGGTCCGGAGTATCGGGTTCCGGTCGATCCATGTCGTCCCACAGCCTAGGGGCGGTGTCCGCGTGATCAAGAGCGAAAGATGGGGGGAAGATGGGGAGGAACTGAGAGCCTTTCCGCCGCAGAATGATCCGTTTTCCGCATGTCCGGAAACATCCGGAAATTCCGTATTCTATGGGAGATCCCGGAACCTTGCGGAATCTCGTAAACCCAGCTGCCGCCCGCCCGAGAATCCGTTCTCACGGGCCGCCGATCTTTTCCCCAAACCCACCTCCATGCGTCACTTCCTTTTCGCCGTCATCTGCTGCTGCCTTTTCCTGCCAGGCAGCGTGCTGGGCCAGCTCGTCATCCAGGACAGCGTGCAAACCCACGCCACGCTCACCAACACTACCGTCACCGTCACCGGCAAGTCCGAGCTCCACATCACCGGCACCAACAACCCGATCTCCGGCAGCACCATCCATCTCAACTCCCACGAGTCGTGGTTGTGGTTCGACAACATCCGCCCCTCCACCGTCAGTTCGAATCATCTCGCCCAGATCCGCGTCAACGGCGCGAACGCGGTGCATGGCAGCAATGTCCGCATCGTGCAATATGGCATGGGCACCGTGATCACCCCCTTCACGAATGCCGAGCAGCCGCTCGAAACCTTCACCGATCCCGGCTTCCGCGGCTCGTCCCGCCGATACGATATCTACACCTACTATGACAGTAGTAGCGACCTCGGCGTGATGTATGAAAACATCAGCTCCTTCAAGCTCAAGCGCGGCTTCATGGCCACCTTCGGCACCCGCGCGGATGGCACCGGCACCAGCAAGGTTTACATCGCCCAGGATCATGATGTGAACATCGGCGCGATGCCTGGAAGTCTTGATAACTCGATCCGCTTCGTCCGCGTGTTTCCCTGGCGCTGGGTGTCGAAAAAAGGTTCCTGTGATGTCTCGCCGGATGCCTTGGATGCCGCATGGCATTACAATTGGAACAATGATAGAAACTCGACGCTCAACTGGGAATACGTGCCCATCCGTCAACAGCGCTGGTGGCCCGCCTATCCAACCAACAAACCCAGCGTCACCCACCTGCTCGGCTACAATGAACCGGACAACCCTGTTGAGGATGCCTATCAGACACTCAACAACGGCTCCCGCGATGCCGCCCTCGCCTCATGGCCCGAGTTGCTCCAGAGCGGACTGCGAGTCGGCGCGCCCGCCGTCACCGATGGTGGAAAATGGTGGCTGTTTGAATTCATGGACCGCGCCAACGCCGCAGGGCTGCGCGTCGATTACATCCCCGTCCATTTCTATCAGTGCGGCATGTCCGCCTCACAACTCAGGGCATGGCTTCAGGAAATCTGGGATCGTTATCAGAAACCGATCTGGGTCACCGAGTTCAACAACGGTGCCAACTGGACCGGCTGC
>JALOTR010000449.1 GCA_025457805.1 Akkermansiaceae bacterium
GAACTTCGGGTCGCTTTTCCGGCGAACCATGGCTTGCACGACATAGTCCTTGCCGGGAACCTTGTCCCGGATGTCCGCGACAGGAATCGGGGTTTGGTCATCCGTTCTGAGATCGGCAGCCGAGTTCGGCATTTTTCCGCGATATTGGTAAATGAGCAGAGCCTCGCCCGCTTCATTGGATTTCATGATCCAGGAGAATGCCTTGTCGAAGCCGGTGTAAGAGGCGCTGGGTTTGGTTTCAAGGCCGGTCTCCTGACCTTTGCGGAGCGTGACCAATTCCTGCTCCAAGGTCGAAGCCAGGCGATCCGCCTCCTGCACGCTGATGGATTTTTTAATTCCTGCGGCCGCAGGGGCGAAAACGATCATGAAGCCGGTGAGGAGGACGGCGAGCACGCCGATGGCAATGACCGTTTCGAGCAGGGTGAATGCCCGTTTGAACTGGGTTTGGGTGGATTTCATACTCAGAAGGTGTCGCCGGAATTGATCGAGTTCACGTTGGATCCCATTTGCTCGGGACTACGGAAGAGGGAAGTGCGGCCATTGCGCCAGATGACGAAGCCGCCGAAATCACGTTTGGCACCAGCGGTGGCCCTGGGTGGTGCGGCGGTGGCCGACTTGCTGAGAGGGCGGCTGCCCGTTCCAATGATGAAGCTCGCACCGGGGGTCTTGCAAATGCCCTGAGAATTGAATTCGTAGATAAAGTAGGAGCCCCTGAAGGGCGAGGTTGCCTTGAGTGCACTTCCGGCAGCGTCCCGGATCGCCGTATCGGAGATGGTATCTGGCTGCCCTGAGCCGGACGTGTGGTTCTTCTTGCTGAACTTGGAACTGAAGAAAGTCTGGTCCGGCAGCACCGCGCCCCGACTGGAAAGCACCCAGATCGGATTGGCATTCGTCGGATCCGCGGGGGTGCCGTCGGCTTTCACCGACTCATAAGCCACGACCATCCGGCGGAGGTCATCTCCCGGGTTGTTGGTCATCGTCTGGGCGACCAGCACACAAGCCCGGATGTTTCGGCCGACTGCGGTGGTCCGGGCTTCGTCAAACAGCGACTCTGCCGTGGCAACTCCGCTGGTGACGCCCTTGCCACCCATTCCGCTGAGCCCGATGGACCCGGCTGTCATGAGGATGGAAATGATGGCAATGACGACAAGCATCTCCACCAGGGTAAATGCCTTCTTGTTCCATCGTGAAACAGGATTCGGGGTATGCGATTGCATGGGTTTGAAATCAGGTTGCTGAAAAGAAGCTTTGTTTGGGAGGGACCGCAAGAGAAAATGTCAATACATCGCAATTACGTCGACAACGTGTTTTGGGGATATCTGCCCTTGTTCGGGCCGCTCACCCAGAGCCAGGCCGGTCCGACCATCTGGCGCACATCCCTGCGGGTGGCTTCCCATCCAAGAACGGATTTGGCGAGCGCGGGATCTGCGACGAGCGAATCCGGATCTCCCGGCCGGCGCGGACCGAATTTGACGGGAACGGTCTTTCCCGTCACTTCCTCGACGGCGTTGATGATTTGCTTCACGGAGACCCCTACCCCGGTGCCGAGGTTGCAGCGGACGGATTCGCCGCCGGCAGCAAGATGGTCGAGAGCCCGGGCATGGGCATCTGCAAGATCCTCCACGTGGATGTAGTCGCGGATGCAGGTGCCGTCCGGGGTGTTGTAGTCGGTTCCGAAAACTTCGAGGTATTCGATCTCGCCGGTCACCGCCATCATCACGCGGGGGATGAGGTGGGTCTCCGGGTCGTGATCCTCGCCGATGATGCCGTCCGGTGAACAACCGCTGGCGTTGAAATAGCGGAGGCAAGCACTGCGCAGCCCCCAGGCGCGATCGCAATCCTTGAGAATCCATTCCACCATGAGCTTGCTGCGCCCGTAGGGATTGATGGGATCCTGGATGTTGGTTTCCGTGATGGGCAGTTTGTCCGGAACTCCGTAAGTGGCGCAGGTGGAGGAAAACACGAAGACCTTGCAGCCCACTTCCTGCATCACCTGAAGCAGCTTGATGGGCTCTGCGGTGTTGTTTTGATAATATTTGAGCGGATCCGTCACGGACTCGCCGACGTAAGCGAATGCGGCGAAATGGATCACCGCGCCGAATTGATGTTTCGCAAAAAGCTCCCTCACCAGGTCCTGATCCCCCACGTCCCCGACGACGAGTTCCACCCCTTCATCGACGATGGCCTGCTGGTGGCCGAAAACGAGATTGTCCAACACGACGATTTTGCGGCCTTGGCTGGCCAGAAGGCGGACGGTGTGGGAGCCGATATATCCAGCCCCTCCTGTGACGAGAATCGGCGCGCTAGGGTTAATCATAATTTCTTCGCCGGATCAAACCGGAGAATGAGGGACGCTGTCAAACCCAACGGCTTGTGACTGAGAAAATTCCCTGAAAAAACCGTTCGAATAAACCCGCCTCCCGTGTTGTCGTATGGCGCATGAAGAAACTTCTTCGCCACTGGAAAGCCGTCGCGCTCGGAGCCGCGGCCGCACTCACCTTCAGCTCCTGTGCCTATGACCCGTATTACAGCTCTGTCGGGGGCTCCTACAGCACCGGCTACGGTGACGGCTACGGGTATGGAGGCAGCAATTTCTCCACCTCCGTTTTCGTGAGTACGGGCGATGCCCGCTGGGGTTACGACCCCTATTGCTACAGCTACTACGATTACCATCGCCGGGCCTACTATGATCCCTATCTGAACGGTTACTACCCGATAGGCTACCGCCCGCCGGTCGTGGTTGGAGTGCCCCATCCTTATGGCTGGCGTCCGGGCGGTGGTTACTGCCCGCCGCCGCGTTACATCCGCAATACCACTGTGGTAAACTATCGGAACCGCGAGGATCTGTATCGCCGGACGAACTATGACTGGGCTCCCCAAGTGCGCAAAGGGCAGTATTCCGCCGGTGTGCCGGATCGCCGACCCGGTGGCAATGTTTCCAACCAACGGCCGACCAACACTCGCCCGTCGATGAATCAAGGTGGATCGCAGCGTCCGCAATCTCAGAACCGCCCCTCGGGTGGCTTTCAGACGGACACCCGTCCAGGAGCCGGAAATCAGAACGCCCGTCCAAGCAATCGCCAGCAAGGACGGCTTCCCCAAAGCTACAACACCCCGGTCAACCGCCAGGACAATCGCCAGATGCGTCCTGCCCAGCGCGGTGGAGGAAACCAGAACGCAAGGCCACAACCGCAACAACGGCAGGCACCCCGTCAGGAAGAAAGGCGGCCCGTCGATAACGGTCCACGCATGCGCAATGCAGGCCGCGCCTGAGCCGATTGACATTTGAAATTCTCACTCCGCCTCGCGCCGGGCCCGATCCCGGCGGAGGCGTTCGAGTGTGACGCGGGGACGCAGGAGCCAGCGGCCACAAAGCCACCCCGCAAGGCCGCCGCCGAGATGGCAGGCGTGGCCCATTTTGAACCAGGACCCGAATCCCATCTCCACCATGCGCCCGCCGACCTCGGAAAACCCGGGGACTTGGAGCGATGGATCAAGCAAGGCAAGCAACAAGGCTGCCAACAGAATGCCCAGCCCCAGGCTTTTGCCCGAGACAGGGATGGGCATCATCCGGGATTGAGGAGACAAGGTGGTGAGCATCAGCATCAAGGCAAGGCAGCCACCGGAAAGTCCCACAAGCAGGCCATTCCCGAGACAAAGGTGAAGCAAACCTCCACCCAGAAGTCCGGCGGCGACCACCGCGTTTATGGTTTTGGGACCGGCCATGTGTTCGATCCGCGAGCCGATCAGCAACACAAACAAGGCATTGATGACCACGTGCCACCAACTCCCGTGGAGGAAGCCATAACTCCCGACCT
>JALOTR010000450.1 GCA_025457805.1 Akkermansiaceae bacterium
CAGGAAATCGCACTCACGCCTGAAGAGCAGAAACTCATCGCCGGAAACAATGTGGACGGCGAGTTTGTTTCCCCGTTTGCGCGGGATCGCGCATCGGTGGGGGCGGCCACTGCCGACCTCAATCGCGACATCGCCGTTTTCGAGCGGACAGCGGAAAAGTCCTTCCTTGCCGGTCGCATGTTGCCGACGCGGGAGTTGTTTCAAATGATCATCGAGCAAAACCCGGGACACACGCCATCCTTGTGCAAGCTCGGCGTCGTGCATCTGCGGCTCAATGAAACCGCCGCTGCGGTGGATACCTTCCGCCGTGCGGTGGAGTTGGATGCAAACAATCCTTATGCCTTCCGCATGCTGGGTTATGCCATGATGAAATCCGGCGATCTTCCCGCAGCCGAGCAAGCGGCGCGGCGTGCTGTAAATCTCGCGCCGAATGATGTGAAGAGCCAGATGTTGCTGGCAGCGCTGTGTTTCCGCCTCAACCGTCTGGAAGATGCGGAGTCGCATTTCAAAGCAGCCATCAGCGCGGAGCCGGTTTTGAGCGAACCTTACTATAACCTCGCCTTGTTATACTTGCGCCAAGGCCGCAAGGAGGATGCGAAGAATTACTACGATCAGGCGCTCGATCGCGCTGCCGTGCCCGATCCTGACTTTGAGGAAAAACTCGCCAAGTGATCCAGTGATGAAATTTTTCCGCTCCATCTCATTTCTGTTAGTGGCCCTGCTGGCATCCTGCGCCAGCAGTTCATCTAACAAGAAGCCCGATCAGGCGACACCCGCGCTCAAGCCGATGAGCCAGAGGTTGGAAGAGAACAATGGCTTCAAGCAGGATGCCAATGGCAACTGGGTGCCCAAGAGCGACAAGCGGAGTTCCTTCGAATCCCAGGGACGCTCGACCCAGTTCGAGGGCGAGTATGCCAAGAAGACTTACAAGACCGGCGAGTATGCCAAGAAGTCGTGGTGGGGAAACAAGGACTACGGCCGCAAGCAATATGCCGGCAACACCGATGGCAGCCGCTTTCAGACCAAGTCCCGCCTCGATGGCAAGGGCGCACGCGAAGCTGGAAACCAGGCGGATCTCCCCGATCCCTACGAGACTGGCACTTATGCCACCAACGCCGCCCGCGAGGCAGGCAACAGCGCGATCGCCAAACCTTCCGATGCGGAAACCGACATCCGCCGCGAAGTTTACCAAGCACCGCCAGTCATGGACTGGCGTGAGCAGCGTGCTCTCAGTCTTGAGCAGTCCCGGGGGATTCTGGGGCGCTGACCGGACACGCGTCCGCCATGGCCAGCGGCAGTGTTTCCAACAGGTGCTTCTTGATCACATCCCAGCGCCAGGGCCGGCCTTCGAGAAAGAAGGATTGGGAAACCTTGAGCCGCACGAGTGCATATTGATCCATCGGAAATTCCCGGCAAAGCGATTCGCCCAGAGCCAGCATGTCGGAGTTGCGGAAATGGCGCACATCGAGATCGTTCACATTCATGCGGTGACGCCAGGCAGCCGCGATGTTTTCCGCAAGGTTGCCGCCGACGGGTGTTTCGAGAGTGACGCGGCTATCGGCCAGTGCATCCGTATGAATCATCACATGCAAAACCCGCGAATGACGCCGGAGATCTTCCTGGATCCGTTGGCATAACTGCTCGCGATAGGGTTTTTCATGACGTTCGAAAATCTTCGTCCGGGTGGTATCCGGCAATTTCATCGCAAAGCGGCTCCACTTGGCATCTCCCTCGGATTCATAATCGATCAACAGCCGGGTGACATCGCCATGCACCAGCGGGGTGCGGAACTTCATGGCAAATCCCTGCGCGAGATTGAGCGATCCGGGTTCCCATCCTTCCGCCGAGGCCACGATGTCTTCGAAGTCGCGGAAAATTTCACGGTAAGCCTCGGGCACCGCGCAGGTAGCATTCTCACAACTGAAAAGATAGGCTGTCATCAGTTCCAAATTCCCCGGATGCGTGCAGCTTGTCCGGCTGGCTCCCGCTTGGCAATCCCACATCGCCGGGCAGGCCGACATTTGCAGGAAATAACAAGCGGCGGGCTCCAGTAATGACAGCGCTCCGTTTTCCGATGATGCTCAGTCCACCGATTTCCATGCGCCTGCTCTCCGCCATTTTCCTCCTCGCTGCCCACACCGTCTGCGCCGCCGTGATCGAACACGGCCCCATCGTGCATTGGAACCAGGACCCCGGCAAAGCCTGCAGGATCGTCTGGCTGGACCGTGCGGGAAGTGCCGCCATCGAAGGCAAATGGGGCCGTGGTCCTGCGGGATTCGGTTATGGCGATGGGGACGATGCCACCCAGTTTTCCAACATGCGCGGGCGCTTCACTTCGATCGCCATCCGCCGCGCGGTCGGCATCCCGGCAGGCCTGCCGCCGGACGCTGCGCTGTTTCTCCGGGTCAACTACGACGACGGCTTCATCGCCTGGCTCGGTGGCAAGGAAATCGCCCGCCGCAACATCACCCAAGGCGACGGACCACTCCGCGCCGCGAATTCACACGAGGCAGGCAAGTGGGAGGAAATCCCGCTGGGAAAACTCACGGATCACCCGAAGCTCGCAGGGGCGGTGCTCGCACTGCGGGGATTCAACAACGAGATCAAGAGTTCGGATTTCACCCTGCATGCGGAACTCGTCGCAAAAGCGGCCAACCGCGAATGGCCCATCATCGCCCGGGGTGCGACTTGGGAATACCTTGCCAATGCGGAACCGGAAAACGGCTGGTGGAATCTAACAAAAATCAAACCGACCGCACCGGGCTCTGCTTCTGCCGACCGCATGCAAGTCCGCTATCGGGTGAAAGGAGATAGCATTTGGAAAACGGAAACCGTCCACAGCCAGCCTTTCGCCAACAGCCAACACCGCGTGATGCAGGCGGAGTTGAAAGGTTTGCCTTATGGCAAGGACATCGAGTTCGAGGCCATTGATATCAACAATGCAAGTTCCGGGAGTTATGCCTTCCGCATGCCGCCTGTGAGCGGGCCCATCCGATTCGTCACCGGTGGGGATTTGTATCACAAGCGCAAACCCATGGATCAGATGAACCAAGTCGCGGGAAAACAGGATCCGCTCTTCGCCTTGATCGGCGGTGATCTTGCTTATGCGGATGATGACTCACTGGAGCGCTGGTTTGAATATATCGATTCGTGGACGGCAAATGCGCGGACGCCGGACGGCAGGCTGATTCCCAAGATCGTCGCCATCGGCAATCACGAAATCAAAGGCCACGGCTTCCACCCCACCGACGCGCCGGGACCGGAAGCCGCCACGATGTTTTACAGCATCTTCACGTTTCCCGAGGGCAAAAACGCCACCCACGTCGTGGACATCGGCTCCTCGCTCAGCTTGATCCAACTCGATTCCGGCCACACGAAAAACATCGCGGACCAAAACATCTGGCTCGAACGCACTCTAGGCGCACGCCGCGGCGTTTCCCAAATCTTCGTCACCTATCACCGCCCGGCCTGGGGCTGCGGGGCCAAGGACGACTCAATGGACATCCGCCGCAATTGGTGCCCGCGCTTCGAACATCACCGCGTGAGCGCCGTCTTCGAAAGCGATCACCATGTGTTCAGCCGCTCCCATCCCTTGCTCAACGGGAAAATCGATGCGGAAAACGGCATCCCCTATCTCGGCTCGGGTGCCTGGAGTGTGGCCGTCCGGAAGGTCGATCCGAGGGATCTGAAAAAACGCCCGTGGATCGCTTCCGCTGCGGCCGTGAACCACCTTTACCTCATCGAAAGCCAGCCCGGCAGCTACACCGCCACCGCCATTGACATCGATGGCAAGGCCTTCGACCGCTT
>JALOTR010000451.1 GCA_025457805.1 Akkermansiaceae bacterium
GCGCTCTATCAGTATTCGGCTTTGCATTATCCTTATGTCATCGGTGAGACGGTGGTGATCGAGGAAGTGCTGGCGAATTCCGGCAACACCGCGCCTGATTGGATCGAACTCCGCAACCGCTCTTCCAACCCCATGGACATCAGCGGCTGGTTCCTCAGCGACAGCGCCACCAACCTCGCGAAGTTCCGCATTCCCGCCGGCACCGTCCTGCCTCCGGGCGGGCGGGTGGTGTTTGATGAAAACCTGCACTTCGGCGCTGCCAGCATCGATCCCGGCCGCATCACTCCCTTCGCGCTGAGCGATGTGGGCGAGACTTTGTATATCAGCTCGGCGGAGAATGATGAAATCACCGATTACCAATCGAGGGAATCCTTCGGCGCATCCGTGGAAGGTGAATCGCTCGGAAACTACTACAAACCCAGTAGCAACACCTGGAACTTCGTGCCGCTGCGCACGCCCACTCCGGGCGCGCCCAATGCCGGCCCGCGCATCGGCCCGGTGATTGTTTCGGAAATCCATTATCAACCCGGTGCCGGTGCGCATGCGGACTCCGAATATGTCGAGCTGATGAATGTCTCCACCGCCGCCGTCACGCTTTACGATGCGGTGAAAGGCGCGGCGTGGCGGATCACCGATGGCATCGAGTATGAATTCCCGGCCGGTCCCCAAGCCATCGTGCTCCAACCCGGGCAACGCATGATCCTCACCCGCAGCCTCGCCCGCTTCAATGCCGCCTACGCCGTGCCGCCCGGCACCATTTTGCGCGAGTGGGCCACCGGTCGGCTTGCCAACGAGGGCGAGCAACTCCAGCTCGCCCGCCCCGCCGGGGTGGATGATCTGAACGTGCGCCAATTCGCGCGGGTGGATCGTGTGAACTTCGAATCCGCCGCTCCCTGGCCCACCGCTGCGGCTGGCACGGGCCCCTCGCTCTGCAAGGTGGCCACTTCGGAATATGGCAATGATTTCGCGAACTGGACCACCGCCAGCCCGAATCCTGGCATCGCAGTGCCCGCGGCCACCTTCGCCCAATGGATCGCCGCCAGCGGACTCCCACCCGGCGATCAGGCAGCCACGGCGGATCCCGATGGCGATGGCCGTTGCAACCTGCTGGAATACGCCCTCGGCTCGCTGCCCGCCACCTTCAATTCCACCCCGCCCTTCACGATGTCGCCCGGCCCGGGAAAAATGATGCTCAGCTTTGGATTCCGCACCAACCTCAGCGGCACCAGCGTCCATCTCGAACAATCGGACACGCTCGCCGCCGGTTCTTGGGAAGCGGTCGATTCCGCCGCCATCCGCATCACCGGCGGCATGCAGGAGCGTCAGGCGGAGGTCTCCACCACCGGCCAAGCCAAGGCCTTCTACCGGATGGTGGTGAACGCGGCCGCTCCCTGAATGCAGGGGGAAATCCGCCTGATCCGGAGAATGCCGCCACGACGGCGCGGCATGTGCTGACTTTCCGGGGAACCAAGCGGTTTTTTAATTCCAATGCGCAAAATATCAAAAAAGCCTAAGTGTTAGAAACTTAGGGATTGCCTTGCCGCAGGGAATGGGGCATCTGCGCCTTCGGATTCCCTTGTCCTTGATTTTCCCCCTGTTTCTTCGGGTCCTCCCGTGCTTCTCCTGAGTTTTTTGAAATGCAGCCCTTGCCCTCTACCTGCGACATCCCCCCGGCGCTCTCCGCCGGGCCCGCGGGGGCATCTTCAGGTGGAAAACCGCTTCTTGCTTGGCTGTGGATGGCGGTTTTCGGGCTGATTTTCCTCGCCTCGCAAGCCCACGCAGCGGCCGTCCGCATTTCGTGGAATCGGAATGCCGAATTCGACATTGCCGGCTACGAAGTCCGCTACGGAACCAACTCCGGACGCTACACGGAGACCGTGGACGCCGGCAACAGGACCAACACCCGCATCACCGGCATCCGCGAAAGCACCAACTATTACTTCGTGGTGGTGGCCTACAACCGCGCCGGCCTCCGCAGCAGACCTTCGGCGGAAATTTTCTACCGCCGGCCCCCCGACCGCGTCAACGAGCCGCCCGCTGGCCGGATCATCGCGCCCAACCGGGAGATGATCCTGGTGCCCGGGCAGAAAGCCTATTTTGCCGGCACTGCCACCGATCCGGACGGCGATCAGAACCTCGATTTTTCATGGACCTTCGGCGAGCGATCCGGCATCCGTCCGATGAGCGGCGCAGTGCCCGGATACGTGGAATTCAACGTGCCGGGAACCTACGAGGTGAAGATGGAGGTCTCGGATTCCAAGGGCCTCGCGGATGCCACCCCGCCGACGATCGAGGTCACGGTCGTGGAGCCTGAGACCAGTGTGGTTCCCAAAATCGGCTGGTCGGTGCAATTTGTGAACAGCGAGGAGGCTGACTACTCCGCCGCCAATTCCATCGATGGCGATCCCGCGACCATGTGGCACACCCGCTGGCGCTCGCCCAACAAGACCCCGCCCCCGCACGAAATCCAGGTCCGCATCGGCGAGCAGAGACGGCTCAGCGGCTTCCGCTACGTCCCCCGGCAGGACAACGCCACCGTGGGAAACATCGGCCGCTATCAGTTTTTCGTGAGCATGGACGGCAAAGACTGGGGCGAGCCGGTCGCCACCGGGCGCTTCAGTGCCGGTGCGCAGGAAAAAGAGGTTTTCTTCGCCCCGAAGGTCGGGAAATTCGTGCGCCTGGTCTGTCTCTCGGAGGCGAATGGCTACAACGATTGCAGCATGGCGGAGCTGAGCCTCTTGCAATCCGAGCCACAGAACCGCCTCCCCATCGCCTTCGGTCAAACTCTCATCCAGCGGAACAACAAACGCCTCGCGATCAACCTGAAGGCCGTGGATGCCGATGGCGATCGCCTCACCTATCAAATCCTCCAGCGCCCCACCCAGGGCAGGCTGGGCGGCAGCGCGCCAAGCCTGAACTACCGGCCGAACCCGCGGTTCTCCGGCACCGACCGCTTCACCTATCGGGCGACCGATGGATTCGGCTTCTCCAAGGAAGTGACCATCACCATCCAGGTGAAAAAACCCGCCAAGAAACGCAAACCCGCCTCCAGCCCGGGACGTGCCGCACTGGCAGATGTGGTGGATCTGACGGATGAACTGGATCCCCAGCAGGCGGAAATTTCCCGCAGCACCATCACGCTCGACGGCAAGCAATACCTCACCCTCAGCCTCCGCAAGCCCCAGCCCGGAGCCGGAACCGGAACCACCAGCCACTGGGCCTCGCAGGTCCAAGTCTCCCCAAACCTCTTGCGCTGGTTCAGCGGAAAAAACCACACCACCGTCCTCACCGACAACGAAAGCGTCCTCCGCATCCGCGACAACACCCCGATCACCCCGGGCCGGAAACGATTTATCCGCCTGAGGCCGTAGGGGATTGTTGATTGAAGATTGGAAAGTCGGTAATCAAGATCACTCCGCATGCATTACGGATCGTACTCTGGCAACGGCTAAACGGCTCTAGTGACTCACTTGACTGGGCCCTTCCCGCGTGTCGGAGGATTCAGAATTCGATATGTTTAAGTATTCGACCTTGTTGTTGGTATTTCTCTTCATAGCTTGTGAAGAGCGGAAAGTTCTGCGGCAAGAAGCCGGATCGGCGGAATCAGTCAGCGCTAAAGGGAAAGCGGCAACGGAGTCAAAATCGGGTCGTGTTCGAAGTTCGGAACGCCCGGAAACAAATACCTTGCTGTCCTTGAAAGAGGAAATCGAGGTGATGGTACCAGCCGATTTCGACCGGCTATGGACCGCAGTCGGTGAGCTTGATGCCAGCCCGGCCCAAAAACAATTTTTGTTGGAGAATTGC
>JALOTR010000452.1 GCA_025457805.1 Akkermansiaceae bacterium
TGATGTGCTCACTGATATCATATCGAAAACTCACATAACCATTCGGCCGATGTCCAAGATGTTTGCCATTCCACCAGACGTCGCTGTTGGCCATGATGCCATCGAACTCGATCCAAGCCCGCTGGCCCTTTGCATCGGCAGGGACATCGATCTCCTTGCGATACCATGCCACTCCGGAAGGAAGCCATCCGCCAGAGCCGGTGGTCGCTGCGTTTTTATCGAAATTTCCCTCGATGCTCCAATCGTGCGGGATGTCGAGTTTCCGCCACTTCGAATCATCGAAGCCGGAAAGCTCCGCGCCCTTTGCCTCACCCTGATGGAACGACCATGCGGGATCGAGGGAAATGACGGATCGCGCGGGTGAGCGGGTGACCAGCAAAGAGAGAATGGCCAGGGCGAAGGCTGAAATGGATTTCACAGGCCCATCTCAAAGCAATGCGCACGGATGTCCAATCCCCGAAACGGGTTACGCCACGCCGTGGATGCCGATCTGGTGGCGGTGGCAAAGATCGGCGACGAGGTCCTTTTGCAAGAGCAAGGTTTTGCCTGCCTCGATGGCGATGCCGGAAACGCCGGCGGCCGCGCAGGTTTCGATGGTTTGCGGACCGATCACGGGCACATCGAAGCGGAAGTCCTGATTGGGTTTGGAAACTTTCACCAGCATCACATCCTTGCCACGGCCCAGTTCGCCGCCGCGTTTGATGCATTGGTTGGTTCCTTCGAAAGCCTCGACCGCGAGCACGGTGCCGTGGCGAACCACCACACTCTGACCGATGTCCAGCTTGCTGGATTCCTTGGCGATGCGGAATCCGAAATCGGCATCGGTGAGTTGGCGTTTCTTGAAAGCCGGACCGCAAACGTGGCCGGGGCCGGGAAGATGATCTTCGAGAAACGTAGTGGCGCTAAGAACGGTGATGCCTTCCTTCGCAAGCTCATCCGCCACCGCGCCGAAAAGTGTCTCGGCATTGCGCTCGCGGACCCGGGCAAGGATCATCAGGACGCGGAGATCCGGCCGCATGTCGAAGAGGTTCTTCGGCGAAATCTGCCCCATCATCACCGCTTCCGTCACGCCCTCGCGGCGGAAAAATTTGATCATTTTTCCAAGTTGGGCCACACGGAACCATTCGGTGGCGTCTGCTTGATCCGCGAGTTCCGGTTTCGTTTCGCCATGGAATGCAGCCACCGCCAGTTTCACGCCCGGCGACTTGATGCGCGCGGCGGCGATGAAGGTTTCCGGATAGACTCCGCTGCCTGCGATAATTCCGATGGTTCGGGGACTTGCCATGCCGTGTTCTTGGGGAAACCGGGCTGCCCTGAGGAAAACAAAAGTAGCGGCTGTGGGACTCGAACCCACACTCGTTAGAACTCGATTTTGAGTCGAGCGCGTCTACCAATTCCGCCAAGCCGCCTTGGTGGGCGGGAAATTGGCGCATCCGGGACCCGAGGGCAAGAGGATTTCTGTCGAGATCGCCAGATCACCAGGCCCGCTCGCCCCGCGAATCGACGGGCAGCCAGAGAAGGGCCACGGTTTCCACTTTGACGTCGGTTTTCGTGGGCTTGAGCGACTCGGTTTCGAGGGTCAGGGATGCCGGGTCGTATGAAGCGGTGATTTTTTCCACCTCCGCTTCGAGGGCGGCTTGCAGCGCTTCCATTTCGCTGGAGATGGTGGAGATTTTCGCATCCACGTTGGCCACATCCTGGTGCTGCTTGTAGGCGCTGGTGGCCTTGCCGATCGCGGACGATCCACGGGTGAGCGTGCCGAGCCCTGCCTTGCGGCCGAACAAACCACCGAGCAGACCGCCGAGCACGGAGACGCCGGCTTGCATTTTCGCGGCGTTGGACTCGGCCTTTTCCTTGGCGAGTTGACCTTCCGCGGTGCGGAGGCGGCCTTCGAGCGTCTCGATCTTCTTGGCGGTGGCAGCGCGGAGTTTCTCAATCGCCGCATCCCTCGCCTCGCGGGCCTGATGGTCGAGCCGGGCACGGAAATCGCCCTCGCTTTCTCCGAGCTTCGACCATGCCTTGAGCGACGGGCAGGTGAAAATGTCCGCACGTTCATTGCGATACATCCACTCCGCGAAATCCTTCTCCACCTGTTTGTAGTTGGCCGCGTTCATCGCAAATCCCGGTAGCTCGCCAAAGCCCGCTCCGGCCACCGGCGATGAGGCATCCGGATCGATTTTTACCGGCGGCGGCACGTTGGTTTCCCAATCGATGCCTTTGGGCAGCACCGGATTGACAAGTCGCACGCTGCGACTGCCATCGGTGCCTGCTTTGGTGGAGGAAAAATGCACCGTGCCAGCACGCAGCAGATGCGGCTGATAGATGATATCATTTCCGCTACCGGCGGGTTCGATGAAAATCTCCTTCACGCCATTCCCCACTGCGGGCCTCGACGATGGAGCGGCTGCGGCCGACATGCCCGGCATGGACATCGGATTGGCCTCAGCGGCTGGGGCCTTGGAAGCACCGCTGAAATCAGCACGCTTGGGATCCATGAGGGTCTTGATCTGGGTGCGGGTGAGTGGACCTGTTAGATAACTCATCACCCAGCGCACATGGAACAACACGGGGCCATCCTCGTGCACGTTGTTCATCAGGAAAATCCGGTTGCCGAGGCCGGAGATGAGTTTTTCCATCGAGGAACGATCAAACTTCGCATTTTGCGATCCCGCCGCACCTTCCAGCCCGTCGAGCACGCGGAGTTTGTCGCGTTCGGTCTGCAAGCGGCCAAGAAACCAGGTGCCGATGTTGGAAAGTGCCTTGTAGTCGAGATCCACCGGGTTCTGTGTGGCCAGCAGGCAACCCAGACCAAAGGCGCGACCTTGTTTCAACATGGTCATCATCGGCTTCTTCGAAGGCGGATTGGCCGTCGGCGGCAGATATCCATAAATCTCATCCATATAGAGCAGCGCCCGCAATGAGGTCGTGCCATTCTGCGTCCGCATCCAGCCGAGCATCTGGTTGAGCAGCAAACTCACAAAAAACATGCGCTCCGAGTCACCAAGATGCGCGATCGAGAAAATGGAAATCCGGGGTTTCCCGGCAGGCGTGTGGAGCATCTTCGCGATATCGAGCGGCGGTCCTTCGAGCCAGGTGGCAAATCCCGGTGATGCGAGGAGGTTATTGAACTTGAGAGCAAGCGACTGGCGGGTCTTTTCAGGAAGGAAGGATTCCAGATCGATGATGCCCACTTTATCAAACGACGGCTTCTGAATGTGGCGGACGAGGGTTTCCAACGTGATATCCTGCTCCGCCGCCCAGGATTTCTGGAAAATGGTGGACAATAAGACCGCCTCGGGACTTTGGATCGGATCGGCATCAACGCCGACCAGAGACAACAGCGACGACACAGTGCTCTCCACCCGTTCGCCTAACAACTCGCCGTCATCCATGATTTCAAAAGGCGGCACTTCCAACGAGCTGAGGATGGAAACCGGAATCCCCGCCTTGCTGCCGGGCGTGAAGATATTGATGTCCACCTTTTCGCGAAGCTGGGATATGCGCTCCGGCGATTGCCCCCAGTCGGCGAGGCCGTTTTTCCATAGGGTGGCGGTCTTTTCCGCGTGTTCATCCGGGGAAATCCCTTTTTTGGCGGCATCATCCTCGTTGATCCACGGGCGGAAGCTTTTGCCATCCAGATCGGGAAACATCAGCAGCAAATTCGAGATATCGCCCTTGGGATCGATGACGATGGCAGGAATGTTGTCCATGGCCGCCTCTTCCAGCAGCGCGAGGCAAAGGCCGGTTTTGCCCGAACCCGTCATCCCCAGCACGACACCGTGTGTGACAAGGTCCTTGGA
>JALOTR010000453.1 GCA_025457805.1 Akkermansiaceae bacterium
GTCGGTGAGAAAGGGTTTTTGCCACGTGGTGAAACCATGCAGTCCGCCCATCTCGCGGATCAGCTCATGCCCCGGCCGCAGCCAGAGATGATAGGTGTTTCCGAGGATGATCTGCGAGCCGAGTTCCTCCAATTCCGCCGGATGCAGGGTTTTCACCGAACCCTGCGTGCCCACCGGCATGAAGATCGGCGTTTGCACAGTGCCATGCGGCAAGTCCAGCCTCCCAAGGCGGGCGGAACTGGCGGGATCTTTTTGGAGCAGGGAAAACGACACGGCGGAGGCGCGAAATAGGGGGAAATCCACCCGCGGCCAAGCTCAATCCATCGCCTCCGGCCGCCATCATGCCTGACCGCGCCTTCGTTTCATTTGCCACGCCGCCGCTTTTCAGGAACCCTGCGCCTTCATGAAAATGCACCGCATCCTCGCCGAAGCCGCTTCCGGCATCGCCAAATCCGTCTTCAAGGAACACAAGGTGCTCGATCACGCCCTCGCCGCAGCCTTCGAGGAAAACCCCCGCTGGGGAAAACGCGATCGCGGATTCATCGCCGAGACGGTCTTTGAGGTGGTGCGCTGGCGGCGGGCTTTGAGTTTCCTGGTGGATAGCGAGGAAGGCAATGCCATCTGCGCCGCCCAGTGGGTGCGGATGGGCTATGAAATTCCCGATTGGTGGACCTACAAAGGCCTCGGAGCGGAGGAAATCCGCGCCCGCGAACACGACCTCGCCGCCCAACCTCGCGCCGTGCGGGAATCGATCCCGGATTGGCTGGACGAACTCGGCTCCAGCGAACTCGGCGATGCCTGGGACGCGGAAATCGCCGCCTTGAACCAGCGCGCCCCCGTTTTCCTCCGGGTCAACACCCTCAAAGGCAGCCGCGCCGAGGCCATCGAGTGGCTCGCCTCCCACCAAGTCGAAGCCAGCGAAGTGCCAGGCCTCCCGGACGCCCTCGTGCTCGCCCCCGGCAAGGCCCTGCCCAAGCCATTGCGCACCGAAGGCCGGGTGGAAATCCAGGACGGCGGCTCCCAACTCATCGCTCCGCTGCTCGGTCCGCAAGCCGGCGAACGCGTCATCGATGCCTGCTCCGGCGCTGGCGGAAAGTCGCTCCACCTCGCTGCCCTGATGGGCGACGATGGCCGGATCTTCGCCATGGATGTGGATGAGAAAAAACTCTCGGAACTCGAACGCCGCGCCAAACGCGCTGGTGCCCGCTGTGTGAAAACCAAAACCATCACCCAGACCACCCCCGTTGATTTCGCGGAGGTGGCGGAACGACTGCTCATCGATGCGCCGTGTTCCGGCCTCGGCACTCTGAAACGCCAGCCCGACCTTAAATGGCGGCTCAAGCCCGCCCAACTCGAACGCGTCCGCGGCATCCAGAAAGAACTGCTCGCCACCTACACCGCCATGCTCAAGCCCGGCGGCACCTTGGTCTATGCCACCTGTTCCATCCTCCCCTCGGAAAACCGCGCTGCCATCGATTCCCTCCTGGAAACCGGCAACTTCACCCTCACCGCCGAGCGCCCCGTATCACCCGCCGCCACCGGCTTCGACGGATTCTACGCCGCCTCCCTCATGAAACATCCGGGGTGATCCAGACGATCATCCCGCCCCGTGCAGTCCAATTTGTCCCAAAGGGACACCGCATACCAGCCGGGCTTAAGCTCTGGGGGCATCGCAATAACAGAGCAAACCATTTGCCCCAACGGGGCTGCCGCATACCAGCCCAGAGCAACGCTCTGGGGCCTCGCATCACAAGTTTCCCGCGTTCTGAAGGAACGCCGCATTCGGTGTCCACGCTTATGCGGCGTTCCTTCAGAACGCATGATGTTTTCATCACGTCCTACCCACCAGGGTTTCACCCTTCGCTGGTATGCATTGCTCCGTTGGAGCAAATCATGTCCCAACGGGACATCGCATACCAGCCCAGAGCAGCGCTCTGGGTAATTGGCGACCATGATTCCCGCGTTCTGAAGGAACGCCGCATATCCCGGAATGGCAAATGACAGGTCTCATTTTGACACAACCATCGATTCCTGTTAGGTGTCAGCGAGTTATTGAATCCATCATGCCCCAATCCCTTTCCAACATCCTCATCCACCTGATCTGGAGCACCAAAGACCGCCATCCATGGCTGACTCCCGGCATTCGTGAAAAGGCCCATGCATTTCTCGCCGGAGCCGTGCGCCAATGCGATTGCGAGGCCTATCGCGTTGGGGGCGTGGCGGATCATGTGCATCTGGCGGTGCGCCTCTCCCGCACTACATCGGTCGCGGACTTGGTGAAGGAAATCAAAACCGCATCGAGCAAATGGATGAAGAATCAGGACGCCGCTTTCCATGATTTCGCATGGCAACAAGGCTATGGGGTTTTCTCCATCGGCATGAGTCAAAAGGATGCTCTTTTCCATTATATCGATACACAGGAAGAACATCACCGCACCCGCACGTTTCAGGAAGAATACCGCGCTTTCCTCGGGAAATACGGCATCGAATACGATGAACGATACGTGTGGGATTGACTGTCTGATGCGGTGTTCCCCGTTGCTCCGTTGGAGCAAAATTTTGTCCCAACGGGACATCGCATACCAGCCCAGAGCAACGCTCTGGGTTATCATGTCGCGGGATTCCGCGTTCTGAAGGAACGCCGCATATCCTCCGTGATCAATGGGCCGCCACCCTCGTCCCCCGCAATTTGCGGATGCCGAGCACTACCAGCAGGACCAGGGTTCCTGCGATGAGACCGCAGATGCCATTCAAGAGCGGCCCAACCAAAGGCGCTGCCCATGCCGCTGCGCCGCCCGCATGTTTCACGGTTTCCACGACATGCTCGATGCCGTGGTGCAACCATGAGATGCCGTGCGTCACGATGCCGCCTCCCACCAGGAACATGGCTGCCGTGCCGAGCACCGAGAGCGTTTTCATCAACACCGGAGCCACCCACAGAATGGCACGACCGATGCCTTGGGCGATGCCCCCATTCCGTTGGGTGAGATAGAGGCCGGCATCGTCCATTTTCACAATCGCCGCCACCAATCCATAAACGCCCACCGTCATCACCACGGCGATGGCAGAGAGCACCAGCAACTGCTGGGGAAATGCCTGCCCCTTCACCGTGCCGAGCGTGATGGCAATGATTTCCGCAGATAATACAAAATCCGTTCTCACCGCGCCTTTGATCTTCTCCGCCTCGGTTTCCACTTTCTTCTCCGGCGCCGTGGCGGCCAGCTTTTCCAACTCCTTGCCTGCCTCGGCCTCGCTCTTTTCTCCGCGGTGGAAAAACGAATGCGCAAGTTTCTCGCAGCCTTCAAAACAAAGGTAAAGCCCGCCGACCATCAACAGCGGAACAATCGCCCACTCGGCAAAAGCGCCGATGACCAATGCAAGCGGAACAAGGATCAGCTTGTTGATGAAGGACCCCTTGGCCACCGCCCACACCACCGGCAGTTCGCGCTGCGAAACCACACCGCTTACCTGCTGGGCATTGAGCGCAAGATCGTCCCCCAAAACTCCCGCTGTCTTGGCTGCCGCCTTTTTGGTGAGCAGGG
This sequence comes from Akkermansiaceae bacterium, assembly GCA_025457805.1. GTDB lineage: Bacteria > Verrucomicrobiota > Verrucomicrobiia > Verrucomicrobiales > Akkermansiaceae > Luteolibacter. The sequence goes on from JALOTR010000453.1 coordinate 3,543, forward strand.
AAACATCGTCGAGAATGCTCGCAATGTCATCAAGGAGGGTCAACAGGCTTCCGGCGGGCATGCACCATCATGAGCCCCACCCGGGACGATCAGGCAAGAACAAGTTGAACGAGGACGCGCCAGCAGTTTCCCTTGAGTGACAGGTGGATCTCCTCGGCGATTTCACTTCCATTCATCGATTGGATGATGCGGCGTCTCTGGAGATTTTCGGGCTTGTGAGAGATGGAGTGAATTTCT
>JALOTR010000454.1 GCA_025457805.1 Akkermansiaceae bacterium
TTGACGAGTCCGCCCGCGCCGCTGCCGATGGAGCCGGAAATCGTGGTGTTTCCCGCTCCGCCTACCGTCAATGCGTTGGAGCCATTGGTGATGTTTCCGCTCAGCGTGAGTGAATCGGCATCCGAATTGATGCGGCTGGCGGCGGCGAGGGTGATGGCTCCGGCGAAGGAGTTCGTCCCGGAAACACTGCGGAGTGCGCCACCGTTGGAAACGCCGGTGCCGGAGAGGCTGAGGGCTTCGGTTCCGATGCTTACACTGCTGCTGAGTTGGAGTGTGGCTCCGCTGGCAACGCTGGTTCCGGCTGCGTTCGTGCCGAGCGCGTTGTTATGGGTGATTTCCAGGGTGCCATTGGAAATGGTGGTCGAGCCTGCGTAGGAATTGTTGCCGGAGAATCTGGCGAGACCCGCGCCGATCTTGGTCACTCCATTGGTGCTCGAAATGATAGTCGACACGGCAAGGTCAGTGGCAGCGGCGCCTTCCGCGACATCGAAAATGACGCCGCCGAAGCCGAGGTTGATCCCGCCGGTCCCGGTGATGGTGGAGGTGGTGGCGGAAGCTGCTGACGGTTCCGTTGGAAACATATTGGGAACCATCGAACTGGATGATGCCGCCATTGGCATGAATCTGGCCGAAGGAGGTTCCGCCATCCACGTTATCGCCGCCCAATGCGTGGGCTGCCGTGGTGCGAAGGATGCCGCCGGAATTGACGGTGATCGCCAAAGTTCGGTAGCCGAAGGGGCTGGCATTGAAATAGCCGGATGCGAACTCGACCGTGCCTGCGTTGATCACGATGTCGGATGCGGCGGCAGCAGTCGAACCGGTGTAGCTGGTCAGACGAAGAGTGCCATCGCCCGTTTTGGTGAGGGTGTTGGTCAAATTGAGCAAACCGCTCTTGTTGAGGGTGGTGCCGGTTTCCGCAAAAATTGTGGAAGCCGAGGCCAAAGTGATGGGGCCGGAGTAGGTGTTGTTGCCGGAGACATTCCTCAAGGCTCCGCTCGTTGGCGTGATGCCCGTGCCATTGAGGGTGAGGGGCTCGGCAGCGATGGTGATGCCGCCTTGCATTTCCAGTGCCGCACCGCTCGCGACCGTGGTTCCCGAGGTGGTTCCACCGAGCGCATTGGCGTGTTGGATGTTGAGCGTGCCGCTGTTGATCGCGGTGGCACCGGTGTAGGTATTGTTGGTGGCGATGGATGCCGTGCCGGTGCCGTTTTTGGTGATTCCACCTGTTCCGGCGATCGATCCGGAGCCGGTGAGAGCATAGGTAGTGGTGGAGTTGTTGAAGGTCACCGAGGCCGGATTCAGAGCGCCGGACAAGGCAACCGAGCCATTGGTGGAGGTGTTATCGAAGACCACCGAATCGCCGGAGGCAAACTGCTGATCGCCTTCCTGGAAATTGGTGCCGGCCAACAAGGACCAAGTCCCGGGTGTGGATAAGGTCCAGGTGCGGGTGCCGGTTGTGACATCGAGCAGGACGCGTTTGTTGACCGTGTCGTTGACAATGGCCGTGCGGTATCCGCTGGGTCCCGCGAGATTTGAGATTCCAGACGGTCCAAGCGAGCCATAGGTGACCACGCGGTGGCTGATGGTGCCGACTCCTGTGGGAACCGAGTCGAACACAATGGCGGTAGCACCCGAGAAGTTCACCAGACCAGAGACCACAAGGCCTGAGGTGGGAGTGGCACCATTGAGAGCGATGGTGCTTCCGGAGCTGGTCGTGAGGGTGCCAGTGGTGCTGCCGGTTCCTCCCAAGGTGGTGCCGGACGCGAGGGAAATCTGCGACGCGTTCGTGCCAGAAATGTTCAGTCTTCCACCGGAAACCGTGGTGGAGCCGTTGTAGGAATTGTTGTTAGAAAGGGTGAGGGTTCCGGATCCGACTTTCGTGAGGCTGAAGCCTGGGCCACTCAATGTACCACTTAAAGTGATGTTGCCGGTGCCACCGACGCTGGAGTTTGCCGCGAGTGTGATCGCACCGGAGAGGCTGGCAGCGGTCGCGCTTGAGTTGATGAGAGCGCCGCCGGTCGAGATCCCGGTGCCACTGAGGGAAAGCGCCTCGTTACCGATGGTTTGCCCGTTCAGATCCAGCACGCCACCGGTGAGGACCGTGGTGTTTCCAGCGGTGGTTCCGAGCGCGCTCGCACTGCCGAGGCGGAGGGTCGATCCGGCACCGGCGATGATCGGTCCGGTGATGGTGTTCGCGCCTGAAATGACAAACAGAGGGTTTTCTGATGACCCCGTTGCGCTGCGTTGGAAGGTGAGGGCACCTGCGCCGCTGATCACGTTTGAGAAGGTGATCGTGTCACCCCAGCGTTCCTGGATGGTGCTGGCTGCGGAGACCGCCACTGTTCCGCCGAATGTGGTGGCACCGTCCTCGATATGAAGCGTGCCGCCCGCGAGGGTGAAGGCATTGGCGATGGTTCCAAAGCTCGATGTGCTGCCGTGGACCCAAGCTGTGCCGCCGCTATTGATGGTGACCGTCCCTGCCCCGAAGCCTGCAAGGTTTCCGCCTGCTGTGCCTGTTGCTCCCATCGCGGAAATTGCAGCGGTGCCCGCGTTGATGATGAGGCCACCGGTAAATGTATTGGCTGCATTGAGGATCAGCGTGCCGGATCCTGATTTCACGAGTGAGACCGCACCTGTTCCGTTATTGGCAATCACGGAGCTTACGGAAACCGTATTTCCGGTGCTTCCCGAAAATGTGATGGCTCCGGCAACGTTCGATGCATTTCCGCCGGCCGTCAGGGTTCCACCGGTGATGTCCAAGCGGCTCACACCTGAGCCTGCGAGCACTCCGCCTGTCGTCCCGAGACGGAGCGTGTTCCCGGTGCCGATTGCCAAGGTGGTGGTCCCAGTGGTGACAGTGGTGTTGAGCGAGTTGATGTTGGTGGTCGCTGCGGCGAGAGTAATGTTGGCGGCGGTCCCTGTGCCATCGATGATGCGGACATTGGAGGCGGTGGCATCAGCGATCACTTTCGTCCCGGAACTCAAGCGGGTGACATCGGCGTAACCGGTGAATGCGGTGATGAGGCCATTTGCGCCATTCGTCGAGTTTACCGCCCAATCATTTCCAATGGTAGCCCACGAACCCAGAATGCCATTGGTATTGGTATTGTTCGTGGATGCGATGCCTGATGCGCCGAAGTTAATGGTGGCGCCGGATCCCACTGTGATCGTGCCCAGTTGGAGCACTGAGGTTCCACTGCTGCGGGTGATGTTGGCAAAGGAGTTCGCCTGGAGGGTGGTAGAGGCTACAACTTCCGTGTGGGAGCCACCTGCGAGGGTGAGGGATGTGGTTCCGGTGCCGAAGGTCAGAGCGGCGGCGTCTGCGAGCTTCGTCGTATTATTGGTGGAGTAATCGAGGATCAAGCCTCCTGCGCTCAACGTGAAGGCACCGGTCGAGCTGTTGGTTCCGGAAAGTGAGAGTGTGCCAAGGCCGGTCTTGCTGATCGTCCCCGAGTTGCTGAGTGCACCGGACAATTGCCCATCGATGGCTGCGGATCCGTCATCCACCTGGATGGTGCGGGCGGAGGTGCCGAGATCGATCGGATTGGCAAGGGTCAGACTTGAGTCCGAAGTGCTGTGACCCAGAACCAAGGTTGTGGGATTGAAGGTCGCGGAGCCCCAAGTGATTCCTGCGGCGGCACCGCCGAAATTGACGATGCGATTGGCTCCGTGCGCCGAGAAACCGGAAACACCGCCCGTGACTTGAGTTTGTGTCACTCCCGTCCCGAGGCCACGGAGGAGGTCCGATGAACCCAGTCCGAGGATGCCTCCATTGATCGTCAGGGCAGCAGTCCCGCCCGAGGCGGCAAGGCCTCCGGAGATGGCACCCGAACTGTTGAGTCGCAGAACACCGCCGTTGACCGTGAAGGTTCCGGTTGTGGTGTTGGTCCCTGAAAGAATCTGAATCCCCGTCCCAATCTTGGTGAGGGCCACTGTGTTTGACGCGGCGTTCTGGATCACGCCGGAGAAGTTCCCTGCTGCATTGCCGGAACCAACGGTTAGAGTGGTATTGATGCTATTGGTGTCGATGGTTCCATTTCCATTCAACCCGCCAATGGTCTCTCCCCCTACCGAGACGCGGAATTCCGCCACGGTGTTGGTGAGGGTATCATTGACCGTGACGTTGGTCGTATCAGGAATGAAGTTCTGATTCCCGGTGGTAGCCGCGCCGATCTGAAGATTGCCGCCGATTCCCACATTGATGGTGAGATTTCCAGTGAAGGTGTTGTTGTTGATGAACAGGGTGCGTCCCGTTCCCG
>JALOTR010000455.1 GCA_025457805.1 Akkermansiaceae bacterium
GCCGTGCGGAAGGATTCCTCGATACCAATCACAAATGCCGCTTCGTGCTCCAGTTCCGCGGTCGTGAAAACGCCCACAAGGACCTCGGATTCGTCGTGCTCAACCGGATCATCGACGATCTCAAAACGATGGCCCAAGTGGACCAACCACCCCGCCTCAACGGCCGTGCGGTTGCCATGATCCTCTCGCCGCTGCCGCAGCACCAGCGCAAGCGCAAGTTCCACCTCTTCCACGGCGAACTGATGGAAGAAGACGACTTCGAGGAAGACGAAACCGCCACCCCGGACTTCGACGATGAGGTTCCGGACGAAGTGCCGGATGAAGTGCCGGAAGCAGCTCCCTCCCCGGAGGAAAGCAAACCCTGAGCTGAGCCTGGAGTTCCATGCTCTACCTCTTCGACATCGACGGCACGCTGGTGGATACCGGCGGTGCCGGGATGGCGGCCTTGAATGAGGCGACCGTCGAGTTTTTCGGATCGGAAGGCCCACCGCTCGACCTCGCGGGGGCCACTGATCTGGGAATCGTGAGGGAAATCTGCGATCACTTCCAAGTCGAGGCCACCCGCGAGCGGATCGATGCCTATCTCGCGGTCTATCAGAAACGGCTGGATTGGAATCTCGTGCATGGCGGTTTCCCCGGTCGGGTGATCGATGGCGCTCCCCTGCTGTTAGAAGAACTCGCCCAACGCGGAAATTCCACGCTGGGCCTGCTCACTGGCAATACGGCGGGCGGCGCGGCTTCGAAGGTCCGCCACTTCGGGTTGGACGCGTATTTCAAATTCGGCGCCTATGGTTGCGATCACCATGATCGCAATCAGCTAGGCCCCATCGCCCAGCAACGGGCGGCGGCGCATGCCGGGCGTTCTTTTTCGGCAGATCAGACATGGATCATCGGCGATACACCCAAGGACATCGCCTGTGCCAAGGCGATCGGTGCCCGTTGTCTGGCAGTGGCGACCGGCCGATTCTCCACCACCGAACTCGAAGCCTTCGGCGCGGACAAGGTGGTGGCATCGCTGGATCAGGCGCTCGGTTGGATTTGAAATGGAAATGGATATTTTCCCGTCGCATCCGCCAGGATTTCATCTATGATCCAAGTCATGGCTTCCAGCAGTGGCGAAGGACATAAGGAATTCTGGAACACCCAGGCTCGGCAGGTCCGTCTGAAAGTCAACCTCGCGTGGTGGCTGGAAACGATGAGCGCACCGCTGGTGGTGATGGCAGTGATCGGTGCGGCAGCCCTCTTGTGGTTGCGCCGCGAGCTTCCGGAAACTCCCGCTTGGATGCTCTATGCCAGTGTCGGCGGGGCGGTTTTGTGTGTGGCGGGCATCAGTTTTTGGCGGGCGGCGAGGAAATTTGAAGATCCGGCGCAATCACTAGTCCGCATCGAGGCGGCCATGCGATTGAGAAATGCCCTCTCCGCCGCCAGCGAAGGCGTGGCGCCTTGGCCAGCCCCGGTGGTGAAAGTGGATGCCGGACTCCGCTGGCAATGGAACCGCCTGTGGGTGCCGATGATCGGAGCCCTCAGCCTGCTCGCCGCCGGATTGTGGATTCCGGTGGCCGCCAAAACCACTGCCACCGCCACACCGCCGGACCAACCGCAGGCATGGCAGCAATTGGCTGCGGAACTCGACTACCTGGCCAAGGAGGAAGTCGCGGATGAGAAGTATCTCGAAGAGACGCGCAAGAAGCTCGATGAACTCAAGGCCCAGGAAGAGGAACAATGGTTCAGCCACTCCTCGCTGGAAGCCACGGATTCCCTCAAGAAATCCCACCGCGCGGAAACCGAACGCACCGAGAAGGAACTCGGGCAGGCCGAAAAGGCGCTCCAGTCGCTGGAAAAAAATGCCGGTGGCAGCCCTGCGGAAAAGGAGCGGCTGATGGAGGAATTCGATCAGGCGCTCGAAGGCCTGCGCAACGGGGCGATGAAACCCAATCCGGAACTGCTCGAACAATTGCAGAACATGGATTTGAAAAACCTCGGCAAACTCGATCCTCAGCAACTCCAGCAACTGAAGGAAAACCTCAAAAAACACGGCAAATGCATGGGCGATTGCAATGGCAAAGGGGACGGCGAAGGCCAAGGCGATGGGGAAAACTGGGATGACGAATTGCTGGGCGAAAACGGCGAGAAGCAAGGCCAAGGCACCGGCAAAGGTGGCGTCAAGCGCGGACCCGGCCACGACCCGAACCTGCTCGGCGCGGAAAAGGATGCGGGAAAAATTGGCGAAATGACGCCCCTCGAATCCAAGGATCTCACCAAATCCGCCCCCGGCGATCTGCTCGAACTCCAGGACGGCGAACACGATGTCGATCAGTCAGGCTCCCGCATCGCAGCCGGTGGAAACATCGATTCCACCGGCAAAGGCGGCGATCGGGTCTGGAAGGATTCACTGGACCCCGATGAGCAACGCGTGCTCAGGAAATTTTTCGAGTGACTGCCCATTCGGGGGATCGGCGATTTTTTGTCGTGTTTTCCCTCGTCGGCCTGCTTGACTGCCCCCGCACCCGAGATGCCCGACAGTTCCGCAGAAGACACCCTATTGCTCGTCGATCCCGATCTGGACTTTCTGGATTGGGCTACCAAACATTTGGCCGCGAAGAACCTCCGGATTCTGCGCTGCGACAATGCCGCCAATGCCATCAAGGTGGTGGAGAAAACCCGCGTCGGCGTGGTCGTGGCCGCCATGGAGATGGAGCCTTTCGATGGCATGGAATTCCTCGGCCGCGTGCTCCAGCAGAGCCCGCAGACGCTGGTGATTCTCACCGCCGGCTTCCCGACCACCGGGCAAATCATCGAAGCGACCCAGCGCGGCGCGCATGATGTGCTGCGAAAGGAATCGCTGGCATTCGAACTTCGCCCGGTCGTCGAATCCGCCCTGCAAACCCAGGACGAACGCCGCACCGCGGACCAGCCGATGGCGGAAGCGCCCAAGCACGATGGCGGCCGCGTCAAAATGATCGGCGTCTCAAGGGCCTTGCAGGAAGTTTTCAAACTCGTGGGCCGCGTTGCCCGCTCCGATGCGCCCGTCCTCATTGCCGGTGAAAGCGGCACCGGCAAGGAACTCGTGGCAAAAGCGGTGCACGAATACAGTCCGCGCCGCCAGAAGGAGATGATCACCATCAACTGCGGTGCAATTCCGGAAAATCTTCTGGAAAGCGAACTCTTCGGCCACGAAAAAGGCTCCTTCACCGGAGCCATCGCCCGCCGCGCCGGCCGCTTCGAACAAGCGGATGGCGGCACTTTGTTTCTCGATGAGATCGGCGACATGCCGCTGACCATTCAGGTGAAACTGTTGCGCGTGTTGCAGGATGGATCGTTTTCCCGCGTGGGTGCCAACGAGACCATCACCACCGATGTGCGCATCATCGCCGCCACCCACAAGAACCTTGCAGAGGAAGTCTCCGCCGGACGATTCCGCGAGGATCTCTACTATCGGCTCAACGTGGTGGAAATCCGCATTCCCCCACTGCGCGAACGCATCGAGGATGTGCCATTGCTCGCCGAGTTCTTCCTTCAGCGCACTACCAAAAAGAATGGCATGGCGCGCATCCGCCTCTCGGCGGAAGCAGTCAACGCGCTGCAATCGCATAACTGGCCGGGCAATGTCCGTGAGTTGGAAAACACCATCGCCCGCGCCTGCGCCCTTGCGTCCTCAAACATCCTCCTGCCCGCAGACATCCCGCTTGCATCCGCCCCCGGCAAGACTCCGGCACTTCTGACAGCCGCGATCGACCAACTCATCAACGTGGCCCCCACCGGGGAG
>JALOTR010000456.1 GCA_025457805.1 Akkermansiaceae bacterium
GTCATTACCGACAATCAACTTCAGGAAAAACTCGCAACGGCGGCCCTCTGTTACGAAAAATGGCGTCACACCTCCTTCGCCGAGCGTGCGGCCATCGTGACAAAAGCCGCCAGGATTCTCCATGAGAGAGCCCACGAGTTTGCTCATCTCGCGACCTTGGAGATGGGAAAACGGATTGGAGAAGCCCGCGGAGAGGTGGAGTTCAGCTCGCAAATTCTGGACTATTATGCGGAAAACGCAGAGAGATTTCTCGCCGCAGTTTCACTGAACCCGACACACGGTGAAGCTCACATGGAGAGCAGTCCGCTCGGCGTGATTTTCTGTGTGGAGCCATGGAACTTTCCTTTCTACCAGCTTGCAAGGGTCGCCGGTCCTCAGCTGATGGCGGGCAATGTTCTTGTCGTGAAGCACGCCGGTATTGTCCCGCAATGTGCCCTTGCCTTCGAGCAGATTTGGATCGAAGCGGGCGGGCCAGTGGGCCTCTATACCAATCTCTTCATCTCTCACGATCAGTCGGATCACGTCGTGGATGACTCACGGATCAAGGGCGTGGCACTCACCGGTGGAACCTCGGCCGGGAAGAGGGTTGCCGCTCGGGCTGGACAGAATCTCAAGGTCTCATCCATGGAACTTGGCGGCAGCGACGCCTTCATTGTGCTCGAAGATGCCGATCTGGCGCACACGCTGAAATGGGCCGTATGGGGACGGATGTATAACACGGGGCAAACCTGCTGCGCGGCCAAGCGCTTCATCGTTGTGGAGGAACTCGCTGACAAGTTCCTCGAAGGTTTCACCGCGGCGTTGGCAGCACTCAGACCTGGCGACCCGATGGACGAGGAAACGACCCTTGGCCCCTTGTCCACGGAATCGGCTTTGATCGCCTTGATCAAGCAGGTCGATGTGGCCGTTGCACATGGAGCGAAGGCATGGATCGGCGGCAAGCGGATGAATCGCCTTGGCGCATTCATGGAGCCGACCATTCTTACCGATGTAAAGTCGGGGAATCCTGCATTCCGCGATGAGTTCTTCGGACCGGTTGCCATGTTCTTCCGTGTGAAGGACGAGGAAGCTGCCATCGCATTGGCGAACGATTCAGACTATGGATTGGGAGGCTCCGTTTTTACCAAAGACACGGATCGCGGCAAGGGCGTGGCCAGCCGTATCGAGACGGGAATGATGTTTGTGAACAACATCAGTTGGTCCGATGCCGAGCTGCCATTTGGTGGCATCAAGTGCTCTGGTTACGGGCGGGAGCTGGGAGATATGGGAATCCAACAGTTTGTGAATAAGAAGCTGGTCCGGACAGGAAACTTCGATGCTCCTGCATAAGTTTCGGAGCATCATTTCGAATTTAATAACAAAATCTATCACTGAAAGCGTATATCAAAATGAAAACATCTAATCCCAATTTGGAGATCATCGAAGAACCTGTTTGGTTCATTACCGGTTGTTCCACCGGTTTCGGTCGTGAGCTGGCCACCCATTTGTTGGAGCGCGGCTTCCGCACCGTTGTCACTGCCCGGAGTCCTGATGATATCAGAGATCTGGCCAGCAAGGGCGAGGCATTGGTCCTCAAGCTTGATGTGACGGATCAGGAACAGGTGGACGCGGCCATCAAAGCTGCCGAGGAAAAATTCGGCCACATCGACGTCCTTGTGAACAATGCCGGCATTGGCTATTTTGCTGCAGTCGAGGAGAGCGAGGAAGTGGAGGTGCGCCGAATGTTTGAGGTGAATGTGTTTGGTCTGAGCCGGATGATCCATGCGGTTCTTCCGGGAATGCGCAAGCGACGCTGTGGATCTATTGTGAATATGTCGTCCATCGCCGGACTGTGTGGCTTTCCTTCGCTTGGATACTACAATGCCACCAAATTCGCAGTCGAAGGTTTGTCCGAAGCGCTCGCGCAGGAAGTCGAACCGCTCGGTATCAAGGTGATGCTTGTCGAGCCGAGTGGTTTTCGCACAGATTGGGCGGGACGCTCGGCCAATGAAAGCAAGTTGCAAATTGAAGACTACGCAGCCACGGCGGGAGACTGGCGCGATGAAATCCGGGCGGACTCCGGAAAACAACCGGGCGACCCCGTACGTGCCGTGAAGGCGATCGTTTCTGCGGTGGAGTCCTCACATCCCCCTCGCCATCTGCTCCTTGGCAATAACGCTTACGATGGAGCAATCGCGAAACTCGATGAATTGCGGGAGGAATTCGGGATTTGGGAAACGATTTCCCGGAGTGCGGATTTCCCGAAAGAGGTTCATGCCACCATGGCCTGAAATTCATCGAATAAAGTCCGTGTGGATCAAATCAGCGGCATGATCACATTGCTGGAAATCTCATTGCCGGAGGGGAGCGCCATTTGATGAAAAGGCTTATCGTATTCGATTTGGATGGAACGCTCGCCGAAAGCAAAGCCCCTCCCGGTTCCTGTGAAACGAAGCGGGTGATCGAGGCCATCATCGCATGTTTGGCCGACGCTTCATCCAATGCAAAACAAGGGAGGCAAACTCATGAGTGATATCCAACTGCGAAGATTAGGTCAAATCATGGAATCGGAAGCCGGTAATCCCCATGAGGCCGAAGGTGTGCTGAACCCTGCGGCAGTTCGTGGGCCGGATGGACATCTCTATCTATTTCCGAGACTCGTTGCGAAGGGAAACCACTCCCGCATCGGAATCGCACGTGTCCTCTTCGATGCCGCTGGTGATCCATGCGGAGTCGAGCGCCTTGGAATCGCGCTGGAGCCGGAGACCGATTACGAGCTTCGCGCCGATGGCAGCGGCGGATGTGAGGATCCACGGATCACTTACATGGAACACATCCAGCGTTATCTCATGACTTATACTGCCCTCTCACCGATTGGCCCTCGCATTGCACTGGCCATTTCGGAAGACTTGTTCCATTGGCGTCGGCTGGGCTTGGCTCCCTTCGCGCCCTATCATGGCATCGACTTCGACCATGTGGACAACAAGGATGCGTGCCTTTTTCCCGTTGCATTGCCGAACCACGCCGGGAAAATGCAGATGGCCATTTTGCACCGGCCACTATTCCCTGGCACCCGGCCGGAGGAAAACGCCTGCAAATCCAAACATCACTTGATGGACTTGGACCGGGAAAGCATTTGGATTTCCTTCTGCCCGATGACACCGGACGGTCTTCGAGTGGAGCATCCGGCCTTGTTCAATTCGCACGTTCGCCTGGCAAGCCCGGTCTCGGCGTGGGAAGCGCTTAAAATCGGTTGCGGCACGCCACCCATACTGACGCGCCACGGCTGGTTGATTCTCTATCACGGTGTGGGTCTGTTGAATACGCCGGGTAGCCACGAGCATCCCATGTGCTACTCCGCCGGGATCATGCTGCTCGACAAAGATCACCCACGGATCATCCGCTATCGCTCGAAGGAACCGGTTTTGACGCCGCTCCTGCCTGGTGAGCGACAAGGGACTGTTCCCAACGTCGTCTTTCCCACGGGAATCGATAGGCGCGATGACCTCGGCAAGTCGGATAGCTTCGATGTCTATTATGGAATGGCGGATGATCGGATCGGAGTGGCCCGCCTTGACCTGCCTGAACACATTCCATCAGGTGCGCTTGCGGATTTGATTCACGATGGTTGATCGAGGAAAAAACATCGGCCACTGGCGCAGGGCGATCAAGCTAGGGATGGCGGACCACGATGAAGAGAAAATGAACCGCAGATGAACGGGGATGAACGCAGATTTGGACGAAATGATGGCGTTTTGATCGTGGTCAC
>JALOTR010000457.1 GCA_025457805.1 Akkermansiaceae bacterium
TCTTACAGCCGTATGACAAAGCGGCGAAAGCAATCCCGCCCCCAACGAGCGACCCGCTGATGAAATATTTCATAGACAATCTGGAGCAAAGTCGGAATGCATGAACCTTCGCCTGCAGCGAATCTGATTGATAACAGGTTTTGAATTCTGGAGAGATGGAAATATTGAAACCGAATGGCTTATTTTCATTTGCATTGTTTGTATCCAGAACAAAGCAATCAAGCAAGAATCTATCGAGCCCGGTCGTCTTCGCCCCGGCTGAGCCGCACCAAGGAGGATCGGTCCCGACCATGGTAGGGAACTCCTTCCATGCGGAACCGCGTTGCGGTTCGATATTCGTGGGGCGATAACCCCGGGGTAGGCCTCAAGTTTTCGGCCAACCCCGGGCTGGTATGCGCAATCCCGTTGGGATTGGCCGATTTCCGATTTCCGATTTCCGATTTCCGATTTCGAGAGATCCCAAGCCATTCATCCTCCTCTTCCCATCCGTGTATTCCGTGTCATCCGTGGTTCCCCTTCTTCCCTCCTCACCCGAGGCATTTCCCTCAAATTTCACACAAGCTTGATCAAGCTTTCACGCCCGCAGGTTTGCATGGCCCGGTCAATCCCATGCAAACCATGAAAACACTGCTCCGCCTCACCTATTTCGCCATCCTCTACGGATTGCTTTCCCTCGCCAGTCCCGCGGCACCCGGCGCGCCTTATTTCCAGGTGCTCGGAAACAGCGGCGAGACTGCCACCGAGCAACTCCCGCTCAAGTCGTCATCCGCCAAGGTCAGCATCGAGGGCGGCATCGCCCGGGTTCGTCTGACCCAGAGATATGGCAACCATGGCAGCGCGCCGATCGAAGCGAGTTATGTGTTTCCCGCCTCCACCCGGGCGGCGGTGCATGCGATGACGCTCACCAGCGGCGGCCGCGTGACCACGGCGCGCATCCGTGAGACGGCCAAGGCAAAAGCCGAATATGAAACCGCCAAGGCGGAAAAGAAAACCGCCGCCTTGTTGGAGGAGCATCGGCCGAATGTGTTCCAGATGTCCGTGGCCAACCTTTTGCCCGGAGATGATATCACGGTGGATGTGGATTGGACGGAAACCATCCCCGCTCTGGATGCGACCTATGAGTTTGTATTCCCCACCGTGACCGGACCGCGTTACACCGGCGGCGGATCCTCCGGGACCAAAGAAACCTGGACGGCCAATCCCTATCTTCACGAAGGCAAGGTCAATCCCGCCTCCATCCACATCGAGGCAACACTCGCCACCGCCCTTCCCCTTTCGGAAGTCACCTGCCCGAGCCATCCCATCGCCGTGGACTTCCAGGCCAAGGATCGGGCGGCGGTAAAACTGGACACCCGCGCCGGCGAGGATGCCGCGAACCGCGATTTCATTTTACGCTGGAAACTTGGCGGCGACCGCGTGGACGCCGGGCTCCTGCTGCACAAGGGGGAAGGTAAAAACCATTTTCTCCTGCAAATCGAGCCGCCGAAACAAACCACGCCGGATCAGGTGGCACCGCGGGACTATGTGATGATCCTCGATGTTTCCGGCTCGATGGGTGGCTTCCCCTTGGATACGGCCAAGCGACTGCTGCGCGATCTTGTGGGCGGATTGAAGCCCGCCGACACCTTCAACGTCCTCTGCTTCGCCACTGGTAGCGGGCTCTTGTCCAACACTCCCCTTTCCGCTTCCAAAGAGAATCTGGAACGCGCGCGGAACTTCATTGATCGCCAGAGCGGCTCTGGCGGCACCGAACTCATGGCTGCGCTCCAACAAGCGATTGCCCTGCCGGGTAGTGAGGATCGTTCGCGTTCCTTGCTGCTTCTAACGGATGGCTATATCACCGCCGATGATGAAGTGCATGAATTCATCCGCGACCACATTGGCAAATCAAATCTGTTTGCCTTTGGGATTGGTTCATCGGTGAACCGCAGCCTCATCGAAAGTACCGCCCGCGCTGGCGGCGGAGAACCAACGATCGTTACCAGCACGGCCGAGGCGGATGCGGCGGCGAAGCGGTTTCTGAAATCCATCGCCAGCCCGGTGCTGGCACGCATCCGAATTGAAGGCGAAGGCATCGAGTTAAACGATCTGGCACCGCCTGTGTTTCAGGATGTTTTCGCTTCGCGGCCGCTTGTGATCAATGGCACCTGGACCGGCGAAGCACGCGGTGCCATCGTTGTGCATGGCATCGCGGGCAATGGCGAGGCCTTTCAAAAACGCATCGACCTCGCGGAATCCAGCCGTGCCCATGGGCTCGTGCATCCAGCGCTTCCGCTCTTGTGGGCCCGGGAAAAAGTCCGTCATCTTACGGAATCATCCAAGCGCAATCCTGATATCATTCAACAAATCACCCAGCTTGGACTCAACTATTCATTGCTCACTCCTTATACTTCCTTTGTTGCGGTCGATCAAACCTTGCGCCCGGTGGATGGCATCGCAAAAACGGTTAGACAACCTCTGCCGCTTCCACAGGGAGTTGGCGAAGCGGCCATCGGCGGCTCTGGCAGCCCTGGCAAGATGGTGCAGAGCGGATCGGTTCCGGAACCCGGAGCCATTGGTTTGATCTCACTTCTCGTGGTGCTGCTCGCTTTGCAACGCAACCGCTGATTTCCATAACCATGACCCACGCCTTGCCCATCCACCCCGAAGCCGGCAGCGGAGCCGAACCCCGCGTTCCCGCTCCTTCGCGTCGCGAAAAGGTGCCCACCGGATTCCTGATCGGCATGGCGGCACTGCCGATGGCGGTGTGGTTTGTAAAACGCCTGAACGATGGCAGCGACGAACCGCTGGGCCTGCTGGTGCTGGGATTGGCCTTGTTCCTGATGTGGCGCGACCGCGCCTCACTGGTTTCGGATGCCCGCTCGCATCTCGCATCGGCCTTTGTTCTAACTGTTTCGGTGCTGTCCATCGGCACACTACCACCGCTCATCCGCGCTGCGATGACGCTCACGGGGATTGCGATCTGGTTTGGCATCCATCGCAAGCCGGGTTTGCTGGGATTGTTGATCCTGTCATTGCCTGTGGTGGCGTCGCTGCAATTTTATGCAGGCTATCCCCTGCGTCTCGCCGCAGCAGAGGGAGCAGTCCGCTTGATGGAACTGGGCGGCATCGTGGTGGAACGAAATGGCGCGGTCCTCACGATCGGCGGCTCCTCGGTGGGGGTGGACCCGGCATGCAGCGGCGTGCGCATGTTATGGCATGCGATGGTGGCCGCCATGGCGCTGGCCGCGCTCCATCGCATCACCTGGCGCGCGACGATCATCGCGGGAGTGATGGCAGTTCTGTTAGTGATTCCTGCCAACACCCTGCGCGCCACCTGGCTGGCCTTGGTGGAGTCCGGGAAGTTATCTGTTGCGGGACCGACTCATGGCAGCCTGGGATTGATATCATTTCTGATCGTATTGATTCCCTTGTGGCTGGCGATTTCCACCCGCGCCCGTCCTTTGGTGGCGGCGGAGGATTCCGGAAAACCCACACGCCCCGGCAAACTGGTGCGCGGGTTGTTAGCTTTATCTGCAATCCTCGCGCCCTTGCTGATGATGAATGTGTCATGGCGGCATCGGCCGGTGGAACCGTTGAAAGCAGCACACGAATTCACCTTCAATGGCGTCACCCTTCCCCTCCATCCGCAGGCACCCTCTGCGGAGGAATCCGCATTTGCCGCCTCGTTTCCCGGTTCCCTCGCGAGCTACCGCTGGGGATCGCAGCAAGTGATCCTGCGCAGAGTCAACCAAGCGACGCGAAAA
>JALOTR010000458.1 GCA_025457805.1 Akkermansiaceae bacterium
GCTGAGGCCGCCCGCGCGGGAGAGAGTCACATTCTGGCCAACGGTGGCGGTGAGCGAAGGGGTGACTCTGACGTTGTTGCTGCCGAGGGTGATGCCAAACGGACTTCCCGCGCTCAGCGAGTAATCGCCAGCAGTGAAGGCGAGTTCCGCGGTGCCAGTCGTGATGGCGCTCTGGACGGTGACGATGCCGCCGGTGCCGTTGAAGGTGCCGGTGTCATTGTTGTTCCACGTGGCATCCCAGCCGCCTTGGACCCCGGTTTCCCAAATTCCCGCGCCACCAGCCCAAGTGAGTGCTGCGGAGTGGGCGGATTGGCCAAGAATCAGCGTGATGGCGGCAAGGGCGAGGGGGCGGAGTAGCGGATTGCGAAGGGATGGTTTCATGATTGGAATGGAGTTTTTTGTGGTGGAATCGAGAGGTGGGGCCGGAGCGATGAAATGTGGAGAAGACTTGGGTTCTGAGGGCGGAGGATCCGGTCAGCGATTTTGCGCATCACTGGAGTGGATCGATCCCGACGAGGGTTGAATGGGTTTCGCCGATGCGTTTCGATGAATGGAAAATGGAAGGAAGATGGGTTTGGCAGACCTCCGCTTGATCGGAGCTATCTCCTTGAGCGATTGTTCCGGGCGACGAATTCTGACACGGAATTTTTTTTTCCCGGATGCCGGGACCGCAGACTTGAACTCGAATCGTGCAGCCGTGATTTCGGGAGCGGTTTGCTTGTGATCGGGGCGGTAAACCGGCGAAGGATTCTCCGTGGCGATTTATCGATTTGCTTTGCAATCCTCCGTGAGGGGAGCATTTGGCGCATGTGAGGAAGTTCCGCGTCCTCGTGTCATTCCCGGTTTGTCGCGACAATCCTCTCTCGAAGATTCACATGGAGAGCCCTGACCAAGATGATCCCGACGCCGGCTGGCTCAAAGCTGCTGGCGAGGGGGACCTTGCGGCATTTTCCAACCTCATCGTCAAACACCAGTGGGCGGTGAGGGCCTTCCTTCTGGTCAGGCTGAGCCGGAAGCACGAGGCAGAGGATCTTGCCCAGGAGACATTTCTGACGGCTTGGAAGAACATCGCAAAGTTTGACCCAAGCAGGCCTTTTGCGCCGTGGCTGAGGGGGATTGCGGAGAACCATCTTTGCAACCATCTTCGCAAGTTCCGCGCGGAACCCATCGGGGGAAGCGAGGCCTTGCAATTGATCCTGGACCAGCATTCCGCTGCCGAGGCGTCCGGGCGCAATGAATCCGATCTCGCTGAAGCGATGAGGGAATGCCTGGCGGGGATTCAAGGAGAAGCCCGCGAGCTTTTGATGTCCCGCTATGCGGAAGGACGCAGCATGGCGGAAATCTGTGCAAGCACCGGCAAGAAACATTCCGCCGTCACCATGAAACTCCACCGTCTGCGGCTGGCACTTGCGGCTTGTGTGGAGAGCAGGCTCGGGCAAACGAATTGACCGCGCAAGACAACCCCAGAAAATCATGCACATTCCCGATCCAGATCTGCTGATCACCCGCCTCCTTGAGGGCGAGGCGACACGTGAGGAAGTGGCTGACTTGCTGGCCGCCTGCCAAGCGGACGAGGGGCTCCGTTTGAAACTCTCCGAGCACCTCCGGCTCCATCGGCTGACGGGTGCCTTGTTGATAGGAGAGGATGGCGAGTCCCGCTTCGCGGCTGAGGTCGTGGCCCGGATCCAATCGACACCTGGCGATCAGGCCCAAGAGGTCCCCTTGACCATCCGTGTGAACCTTGAAAAGCGCTTGAGGAAGCAGGTGGTGGTTTCGCGGATTCGCAAAGCGCTCGCGATCGCCGCCGTGCTGGCGCTTGCCTTTGTCCTCACACGTTTCAGTCACACGCGAGATCAGGTGATCCTGACGCGCAGCGAGTCGGTGGTCTGGACAGGTGAAGCTGCGGGGGTGGGGGAAGTTTTGGAAGATGGACGGGTTTTGGAACTGACTTCGGGCATCGCGGAACTGACATTTCCGGATGGGGTGCAAGTCTTGTTGGAAGGGCCGGCGCATATCCGGATCACTGGACCCAAGAGCGCGAGATTGGAGCGGGGGCGCTTGGTGGCACGGGTGCTGAGAGCGGAGGGAAGGGGCTTTGTGATCGATGGCCCCAGCGGCCGGGTGGTGGATTTGGGCACCGAATTCGGGGTTAGTGTCGGCCAGACGGGGGACATGGAGGTCCACGTGTTGGAAGGCACGGTCACTGCGGCCACCCATGAGCAAAAGGAGAATGTCGTCACGCTTCACAAGAACGAGGCCATGCGATTGGGAGGCGGCACCTCCCAGCGGATCATTGCGGATGACGGGGTCTTCATCACGGATCTCCCGCCCATGCCCGGCAAGACTCCGGATTTTATCCGATGGAGCTTCGAGGAGTTGAGCGGTTTGGATTTGCTCAACAGTGGCAAGGGCCTTGCGGAGAGCGAGGCGGATGCCCGGCTGATGTCCAATCATGATGCCGGGAGTTATGCAAAACGCATCGAGGGACGCTTTGGCAGGGCGCTCGCGTTTGATGGCAAAGGCAATTTTGCGGAAAGCGGATTCCAAGGCATTCCCGGCCAGTCACCGCGGACGGTTTCGCTGTGGGCCAGGATTCCGAAGGATCTGCCGGTGATCCAGAGTTATGCCATGATCGGATGGGGCAGGGTGGAGGGTCGGGGGAGTGCGTGGCAAATTTCTGCCAACCCCATCGAGGACGATGGCCCGCTGGGAGCTCTGCGTGTGGGCACCGGAAGGGGAGCCGTAGTGGGGTCCACCGACTTGCGGGATGGGGAATGGCATCACTTGACCGCCGTGATGTATGGTGGCTCGCCCACGACAGCCACGCATATTCTTCTTTACGTGGATGGAGTGCTGGAGTCCACAACCCGCAAATCCGTCCGTGCGATCGACACGGAGCTGACACCCAATTCGCATGGTGTTTGGCTGGGGCGCAATTTGTCCCGCTGGTCCCCAGACCCACCCGGAGCCTCATTCTTCCGCGGGGATCTGGATGAAGTGCATATCTTCGATGCCGCTCTGGATCAGTCGATGATCCTCGATGTGATGCAGGGAAGTGTCCCAAGGTCCTGAGGAGATGGTCTAACCGAAATGATCAAGGCCGGGGTGTTCCAAACGGGATGCCGCGTCCCGGGCTGCTGCGATACACGCGGCCGAAGACGTTCATGTCGCCTTTGACAAATCCGCCATTGGCGAGTCCGCCATACTGGTGGTCATCGTTATCGACTCGAACCCATGTTTTCCCGGAATCCGTCGAGCGGTAAACGCCTTGCGGATCAGTCGCCAGAGGGCGGCCCCAGATGAATACCGTGGGTTCGTCGCCCTCGTTTTTGCCGCGACCAAAGCCAAGGGTGGAGCAGTGGGAAACCGGGATTTTGGTGATGGAATTGCCGGTCACTCTCACAATCCCCGCGGCATCCGCGGCGAGCCACAGGTCCGCAGAGCGCCCCGGGGCGGCGGCGAGAAAATAGGAGCGGACTCCGATCTTCAGCACGGCTTGGAATGTGAGACCCGCATCCGTGCTTCTGAGGAGTTCACCGGTGGAATTGCGATAGGCGTGAAAGACCTTGGGATCGAGCGGATCGGCAATCGGGCGATTGGCATCCTTCAAATCCTCCACTTCCTTCCAACGGGCGGCGGGCCAAATGTGGGAGGGGTCTTCGTTTCGATAGACCTTTCTGTCGGCGGGCGTGTAGAGCAGGACCTTGCCATCGCAGGAAAGTGCGAGTCGCGCATTCGTGCCAGCCTTGCCGAGGCCGGTGGGCTCCAATTTCTGCCAGCTTTTTCCGGAGTCTGCGGAGCGGGCGAGTTCGCCATTCGCATTCAGGCGCACGACCCGGGCGTTCGCACCATTTCCCGCGAAGGCGAGGCGCACATTGAGTCCTGCGGCTTCGCGGAATTGGCCGAGTTGCGAATACTCCGCAGGATCGTCATTGGTGAATCCCGCATAGTCCCAGATGACGGAAATGAGTGGCCCGCCGGGGATGCTGGCCACATCCATGGGCACGGATTCTTCAAGTCCCGCGACATGGAGTTTCCAGATTGAGCGCGTGTCTTTCCCGGTTGTTAGAATTTTCTGAAGATCGCTGGTGTGCCAGATGCCATTTCCGGAAGTGATGAATGCCCGGTCCGGATCAAAGGGATCCAATGCGAGGGCAGCACCCCAATGAATGTTTTGCCCGCGACCGAACGGAACCTCGGAATGAATGCGTGCCTTGTCGCTCCCGAAAAGATCCACCCACGTCTTCCCATCCTCATCACCCGCTTGCGGGCTGTAGTAGATGCGCTCGGCATAGGCG